>JAYUZA010000089.1:0-7370 GCA_043752145.1 Flavobacteriales bacterium | reverse complement strand
TTTTAGTTGTTGAATTAAAGCCAAAGGTGTTGAGTCATTAAAAACAGTAACGCAGTCAACAAAAACAAGTGCCGCTAAAACAAAAGCACGCGAGTTTTCATCGTTAACCGGTCGGTTATCGCCTTTATTTAATTGTTTTACGCTTACATCGGAATTTACAGCAACGACTAAAAGGTCACAATTTTTTTTTGCTTCTTCCAAATAGGTTACATGACCTTTGTGTAAAATATCAAAGCAACCATTGGTAAAACCAACTTTTAGGCCCATTATTTTTCGGGAGTTTGACTGGTACAATAATTGTTCCAGCGCATATATTTTGTTTTGTATACTAAAACCCGAACTCATTTTTTTGCAGCATTTAATTTTGGTACAAGATACAAAGATATTACACCAGCTACAACAATTAATGTGGTTTGCGCTATCCATGCAAGCCATCCCAAACCGTAAAGCAAGGCGTAATCGTTAAAATAAAAGGAAAGTGCAGCGGCAACAAACACAGGGTAGATCCCAATGCCACCGGGAACGATTATAATACTTAGTCCTCCGGCTAAAAATCCCAACAACATACCGTTGGGCGAAATGTTTGATGTTTCAGGAATGCCTAAAAACACCACCCAATACAAGGCCAAATACATGGTCCATATCAACAAGGTATGGCCCAAAAACTGCCATCTTTTTTTCAAACGAATGATGGTAAGCAAACCATCAATAAGGCCACGGATCAAACCATTTATTTTTGTTCTGAATTTTTCATTTCTAAAATACAGCACAGCACATATCAAAGCAACAACACCAATACCAATTAATATATAAGTACCTAATGAACTGCCCTCGCTTTGATGTTTTGCAGTAAGTTCATTGTATTTTGCCATCATAAGCGGATATTTTTCTCCCTGGATCGAAATGGTTATCAATGCAAGCGTAAAGAAGATCAATGTGTCAATAACCCGTTCAGCTAAAATGGTCCCAAAGGCTTTTTCGAAAGGTACTTTTTCGTATCGGGCAATAACACCGGCACGACTTATTTCACCTGCACGCGGCAATAACATGTTCATGAAATATCCTGTAATAACGGCATGGTAATTATTCCACTTATTTGTTTTATAGCCTAACGACTCAAGCATGAACGACCAACGTACGGCACGACTGTAATGGCTTATCCAGCAAAATACAAGTGACAGAAGAATAAATAAATAATTAAAGCGCGAAAAAATATTCCACACCTGGTCTTTGTCCTTTTGCGGCATACCTGACCAAAAATACCATGCTAAATAAATACCAAACCCGACCGGAAGAGCAACACGAAGAAAGTTGAAGATAAAGTTTTTCAAACTAAAGTGAATTTGTATCAGGATTTGGGAATATAACCCATGGCTTAAACGTTTTTGCTTTTTCAAAGTCAATTTGTGCATACGATAAAATAATAATATGATCACCAAGACTTACTTTTTTTGCAGCGGGTCCGTTCAAACAAATTACACCGCTTCCACGTTCACCTTTTATAACATAGGTAACAAAACGTTCACCGTTGGTATAATTTAAAATGTGTACCTGTTCATTAACAATCAGGTTTGCAGCATCCATTAAATTTTCATCAATGGTAACGCTTCCTATATAATCCAAATTGGCCTCAGTAACTTTTACACGATGTATTTTCGATTTTAAAACCTGTATTTCCATGGGTTACAAAAGTAATTCAAAATTAATAGGTGGGATATAATTTTTAGAATAATTGGATATTATCTATTAGCCTTACTTTCCCAAAGAAAGCGGCAATAAAAATGCAGGCTTTTGTGTTTTTATCAATTCGGGTAATGGTTTGCAGGTTATTAGCATCGGCAATTTCTACATAATCAATTTTAACATCAGGTAAAGCCAATAAACGTTGTTCAACTAATAGCTTTACATTGCTTAAAGGCATGGTTTCAATATTGTTTTTTGCATCCAGCATTGTTTGATAAATAACCGGTGCCAATTCCCGGTGAAGCGGTTCAAGCAAAGCATTTCTTGAACTCATAGCCAAGCCGTCACTCTCGCGAACGGTAGGAACACCAACCAATTCAATTGGAAATTTATTGATCTCTACAAGTTTTTGAATAATGCAAAATTGCTGGTAATCCTTAAGACCAAAAAAAGCGATGTCGGGTGTGGTAAGCTCAAAAAGACGTTTTACAACAGCGCCAACACCATTAAAGTGGCCCGGCCTGTGTTTACCCTCCATTACATTAGCGATATCACCAAAATCAAAATTTGCGGTCGATTTTAAACCTTGGGGATATACCTCTTCAACACTTGGGGCATAAACAAGGTCGCAGTCGGTTTTACGCAGTTTTTCAACATCGCTGTCGAGGGTTCGTGGATATCGGTCAAAGTCGCTGGTCTCGTTAAACTGGGTTGGATTCACAAAAATGCTGCAAATTGAACGTTTACACCTTGTTTTGGCAGCATTGAGTAAATGCAGGTGCCCTTGGTGTAAAGCGCCCATAGTCGGAACGAATCCAATTGTTTGATTATCAGATTTCCATAGGGCTATTTGTGCCTTAAGTTCTTCGTTGGTTTTAACAATATTTAGTGCCAATACAGTGGTATTTAAGGCCAAAACTAAATTTTAATGTTGAAAGTCCGCCAAATTTTCTATATTTTTGCAAACGCATTTGAAACCCAAATAAAATTATGGAAAAATTAAAAGTTCTTTTCGTCAACCAGGAGATGCTTCCCTTTCTACCTGAATCAAACATTTCAACCACATGTCGCAGACTGCCACAAGGTATCCAGGAAAACGGTAAAGAAATTCGTGTATTCCTTCCAAGATTTGGAGTGATCAATGAAAGACGTCACCAGTTACATGAAGTTATTCGCCTTTCGGGGATGAATATCATAATAGACGATACTGACCATCCATTAATTATCAAAGTTGCTTCGATCCAGGCTGCACGTATGCAGGTTTACTTTATTGACAACGATGACTACTTTAAACGCAAATCGCCTTTTGGTGTTGAAGAAGGTAAATTCTTTGAAGACAACGATGAGCGCGCTATATTTTATGCCCGTGGTGTATTGGAAACAGTTAAAAAATTAGGTTGGGTTCCCGATGTTATTCACTGTCACGGATGGTTTTCGGCCCTTATGCCCCTTTATTTAAAGAAATTTTATCATGACGATCCGCATTTTGCCGATACAAAGATCGTAACATCATTATATAACGATCATTTTGAAGGTGAATTGAGTAAGAAATTGCACAAGAAACTTCAGTACGATAATTTTATTGGAGAGGATATTAACCTGCTTAAAAAGCCAGATTATACCAACCTGATGAAAACAGCTATCAATCACTCTGATGCGGTAATTATTGCCGAAGATGAATTGGATGAAAAACTGGCTATGCATTTGGAAGAAACCAACAAACCATTCATGCCTAAACCGTCTGAAGGTTCGTTCGTTGCCGATTATTCGATGCTTTACGAACGTGTTGCTGCTGAAAATTCAATTTTAATTAACGAAGAATAATAATTTCATAATCGTACGTTTAGTCTGTATTAAATATTTTTCTTTTAAGACGAACGATCAGCTATGAATAACAAAAATATAGAACAAAAAATGGTGATTTTTTATAAAGGTAAGCGGACCCTCGTGTCCGCTATCTTTTTATTAGTAGCAATAGTTGCACTTGATTCCTGCAAAAAGGAGATCTCAGATATTGGTTTGGGAATTCAACCCGATGAAGACCTGCTTAACGCAACAGTAATTGATACGTTTCAACTTGAAACAAGTACCGAGTTGGAAGACTCATTGCGTACCGATGAATTGAGCAATTGCATTCTTGGAAGTTATGTTGATCCTGTTTTTGGTAAAGTTACTTCGGGTATTTATACCCAATTTGGAATAGCCGGTTCAGTATCTACAATTGATATCGCCAACACTACCATCGATTCTGTAAAACTTCAAATCCGCTACAGCGGTTACTACGGTGAAATGGATGCGCAAACATTTTCGATAATGCGCATTACCGAAAAGTTTTTTAAGGATTCGGCATATTATTCAAACGATGTATTAACGACCGATGGGATTGAACTTGTTGTGCCGGGTACAGAGGTTATAACGCCCGATATTGCAGGTGAAGTTGTTGTAGGTTCCGATACACTTAACCCGATGCTTTTAATTGATCTCGATACAAATTTAGGCAGTGCCATTTTAAACAGCATTGCAGGAGGAAGTTTATTGAGTGAAACAGCGTTCAACGACTTTTTTTACGGCCTTCAGATATCGGTAAATAATCCTTCGCAACCGGTTAATTCGGGTGGATTATTTTATTTCGACATGCTTAATTCACAAACAAAACTTATTATTTATTATACTGAAGACACTGTGGTAAAGCAAATGGCTTTTCCTATTGGAAACAACCAGGCGCGATTCTCACATTTTGATCACGATTATACAGGAACTCCTGTTGAAGCGGCATTAAATACACCTTCATTGGGGCAACAATTCTTTTATGCGCAAACCATGTCGGGTGTTCGGGGTGTTTTAAAAATTAAAGGAATTGACGATATAAAGAACCTTGGTAATGTTATTATAAACAAAGCTGAATTGTATTTGCCGGTTCAGTATTATACCACCGATCCCTATTCGGTTTCGGCAAACACTTTTGTTTTTTACAAAAACAGCGATGGGGGAGAAAGTGTATTGATCGATCAGCTGGCAAGTTTTACAGTGTACGGAGGTGCATATGACAATACAGCCAAAGCTTATAAATTCAATATCGGTCGCCATATACAACAGGTAGTAAAGGGCGATCTGGATAATTTAGGTTTTGTTTTAAATACATCAGGCTCCAGCGTATCGGGCGGAAGAATTGTTTTCAGCGGACAGGATTCTCCAAACCGTGAAAAACCATATTTAAAGATTTATTATACAAAATATCAATAGCGTATGTGTGGTATAGTTGCATATATTGGAACAAAACAGGCGTATCCCATTTTAATTAAGGGATTACAACGCTTAGAGTATAGGGGTTATGACAGTGCCGGTGTGGCCTTGCTTGATAAAAGCAATATCAATGTGCTCAAGAAAAAAGGCAAGGTTGCCGAATTGGAAGCATTTGCCGCAACGCAGGACACGAATGCTACCATTGGAATAGGGCATACCCGTTGGGCAACGCATGGTCCACCCAATGATGAAAACGCGCATCCGCATTTAAGTGGAGATGGTTCAATAGCCTTAATACACAACGGAATTATTGAAAATTATGCCATCCTCAAAGAAGAGCTTTTAAAGCGTGGTCATGTTTTTACAAGTGAAACCGATACCGAAGTACTTACGCATTTAATTGAAGAAATACGGAATAAAGCAAATGTAACTCTGTTTGAAGCCACGCGGTTGGCACTTAACGAAGTCCATGGTGCTTACGCCATTGTTATTATAGCTAAAGACAATCCCGATCAACTTATTTGCGCACGCAAAAGTAGTCCGTTGGTAATTGGTATCGGAACTGACGAGGGTGAATTTTTTGTTGCATCAGATGCTTCTCCTATTGTGGAATACACTAAGAACGTTGTTTATTTAGAGGACGAAGAAATTGCTGTCATCGACCGTAAAACAGGTCTTACATTAAAGAATATTGGTAACCAGGATAAGGTTCCTTACATACAGGAACTTGAATTGAAACTTGAAGCCCTTGAAAAAGGGGGATACGATCATTTCATGTTAAAAGAGATCAATGAGCAACCGCGTTCAATTAAAGATTGTATGCGTGGTCGTATCAATTCACATACGGGAACGGTTTTATTGGGAGGAATTAAAGAACATGAGAATCGTATTTTAAATGCCAACCGAATAATTATGGTTGCATGTGGTACTTCATGGCATGCCTGTTTGGTAGGTGAATACCTGATCGAAGAATTGGCACGTATTCCCGTTGAAGTTGAATACGCATCTGAATTCCGCTACAGGAATCCGATCATAAATCAAAACGACATTGTAATAGCCGTTTCACAAAGTGGTGAAACTGCCGATACGCTTGCAGCTATTCAATTGGCTAAGTCAAAAGGAGCATTTATCATTGGTATTTGCAATGTGGTTGGCTCAAGCATTGCACGCGCAACAGATGCGGGTTCGTATACACATGCCGGCCCCGAAATAGGTGTTGCTTCAACAAAAGCGTTCACTGCGCAAGTTACAGTACTAACGTTGATGGCACTTAGGTTGGGTAAGAAAAAAGGAACGTTGAGCAAATCACAATTAAACCGCTTATTGGTAGAGTTGGATTGTATTCCCGATAAAGTGAAAGAAGTATTGGAGGCTAACGCACAAATAAAATACATTGCCGATATTTATAAAAACGCAACAAATGCGCTGTACTTGGGAAGAGGATCATCATTCCCTGTTGCGCTCGAGGGAGCTTTAAAACTAAAAGAGATCTCGTATATACATGCCGAAGGTTATCCTGCAGCTGAAATGAAACATGGTCCAATCGCTTTGATCGATGAAGAAATGCCTGTGTTCGTTATTGCTACAAAAGGATCGTCATATGAAAAAGTAGTAAGCAATATTCAGGAAGTAAAAGCCCGTAAAGGAAAAATTATTGCCATTGTAACTAAGGGTGATACTGAAGTAAAAAAACTGGCCGAACATGTTATTGAAATTCCCGATACTGAAGAGTGTCTGGTGCCATTATTGTCGGTAATCCCATTCCAGTTATTGTCATACCATATCGCGGTTATGCGTGGTTGCAATGTTGATCAGCCAAGAAATTTAGCGAAAAGTGTTACGGTAGAATAGTTATCCGTTGTCGGTTATTAGTTATTCGGGGGCATGGGAGTGATTCCCATAACCAAAAAGGTTGGTGTGGCAATTAATCTGTGTAATCCGTGACAAAAATAAGAAAAGAAGGGAGTGCAGCGAATATGTATTATCCGTTTTAATCTTTTTTACGAACCCTAAAAAATTGGATTAAATCTGCGCGATCTGCGGCAAAAAAATCTGTGTAATCTGTGAAAATTTATGGCTAAAAAAGTGCCGAAGGCACAATATCTAAAATTCGTTTTAATCCGTCACATCAGTGTTATCCGTCTTCGGTTTACGTAGAATTTATTTCAAACTCGATAAATTCTTCGCCAATTCATCTCTCGACTTTTCTGATCCGTCTATGATGAATTTTTCAAATCCAAGAAAACCGAAAATACGTTGTACGTAAAGAGCTTCTGTTTTATCAAAGATTGTTAGTACACACGCGTAATTATTTCCTTTTAATTTATTGGCAGTGAATTTTATAGTCGACATGGTTGCCGCTTTTTCTTTTAATTCTTTGATCTCAGTTTCAGTAACAGACAATTGAAAACTGGTAGCACTTGTTTTTGCGGTTTGCACAAAAC
>JAYUZA010000088.1:0-7378 GCA_043752145.1 Flavobacteriales bacterium | reverse complement strand
AAAGTCGGGAGCGAATGAAGGAATGGTTCCAATAATTTGCTGAGCCGCTTTAAATAGTTGTATGTTGTTGAGTATTGTGTTTTCAAGACCCGGCCATTTTTTTTCAAGTAAAGGCAAGACTTCGTTACGCAAAAAGTTACGTTTGTAATCGCTTTTGGCATTGCTTGAATCGGTACGAAATTTTATTTTCTGATCCTTTAATGCATTGGTAATTTCATTGTGCGGAATTGCTAAAAAAGGACGCAGCTTATTTCCGTTTTTAGCTCCCATTCCTGTAAGCCCCCTAATCCCGCATCCCCTGAATAAATTCATTAACACGGTTTCAACCTGGTCGCCTGCGTGGTGCGCAAGGACAATGAAATCTGACTTTTCTTCTTTTAGAATTTCCTCAAAAAATGCATAACGAATATCACGCGCGATCATTTGAATGGATTCGCCCTTTTTTTGTAATTTTTTTGTATTTACTTTTTTATAATGAAAATCGACCTTAAATTTTTTGGCAAGGTTTTTCACAAAAACTGCATCTGCATCACTTTCTTTTGCACGAAGACTATAATTCACATGCGCGATCGAAAATTTAAGTTTTAAGGCGTGAAAAATATATGCCAATAAAACACTGTCACCCCCACCGCTTACTGCTAAGAGGTATTTTTTTCCAGCCTTGCCGGTAGGCAGGTTGTGCGCGTCCTTAATTTCCATTTCAAGAAAAGAGGATGTGATTTTTTTAATATTTGCAAAGGAATTTTTCACTCAAGGGTTCCGTTAATGGCTTTTAGCATGGCCGATGCTTTTATCAAACATTCTTCGTGCTCTTTTTCAGGATCGCTGGCAGCAGTAATTGCACTGCCCACCATAAACGAAAGGTACTTATTTTTTTTATCATATATCATGGTGCGTATGACCACATTCAAATCAAAGTCTCCATTAGGAAGTACATATCCAATGCTGCCTGAATAAATTTGTCGCTTTGAATTTTCGGCTTCATCTATCAATTGCATGGCGCTTATTTTTGGCGCTCCGGTCATAGAACCCATAGGAAAACATGCTTTTAAAATAGTGGAGAACGGAAGCACTTTTTCGGTTTCGCAACTAATACGAGAAATACTTTGGTGTACGGTAGGGAATGTGTACACTTTACAAAGCTCTTCAACGGTTACACTTCCTTTTTTGGCAATTTTTGAAAGATCGTTTCGTACAAGATCAACGATCATAATATTTTCGGCCCTTTCTTTTTGGTCGTTTTGCAATTCCTGTATCATTAATGCATCGCTTGCGCTATTGTCTGATCTTTTGCGTGTGCCTTTTATGGGTTCGCTGGTAATTTTGGTATTCTCGCGTTTTAAAAATCGTTCCGGACTCCCACAAATAATATAGGTATCTTCAAATTTAATAAAACAAGCCATGGGAGAGCGCGAAAGAGAATTATATTGTTTAAACAATTCGAAAGCGTCCAGTTCAATATTCTCCGCAAAAAATTCAATGCAATAATTCACTTCGTAAATATCGCCTTGCTGAATATGTTTTTTAAGGTCTTTTACTTGTTTAAGATATTCCTGTTTTGAAACCTTGGCTTTTAGGTTTACCGCATCAAATTTGGTTTCGTTTTCGGGTTTCAAGTAAGAATTCATTGTTTTTTCATCAACAAATTCAAAAGTAGAGGGTTCCACTAAAGCCAGATCATTAAAGGTATAAGAAGACGAATTTTTGGATGCTAATTTTTCAAACCTGTTTTTAAGATCATAACTTATAACAGGAATAACAGGTTTTTTACTTGTGTCAACTGCTTTCAGGTCGATCTCAGAAATAGAGGTTTCACTAAACGCGATTGAGTTCTTAAATCCGTTTACATGTTCGTTATTAGTAAACAGAGCAAAAAATTTATATGTTGAAGGATCATTTATCATTTACAAGTACTTCTTTAAGCGCTTCATTGATGAGGTCTGATTCGTATCCTTTTCCTGCTAAAAACGACATCAATTTATACTTACGTTTCAAGTTATTCTTTTCTTTTACCAATTCATTTTTCTTCACCGCTATTTTTTTCAGCATTGCAAAATAATCATCAGCATCCAATTGTTTCATGCCTATTTTAATGTTGGCATCACTCACACGTTTTAATTTCAATCCTTGTCTTATTTTATTTCGCCCCCAGCCTTTAATTTTGAATTTACCGCTCACATAAGCCTCTGCAAACCGCGTTTCGTTTAAAAAATTATTCGAGATTAGGTGACTTGAAATCTCATTAACATCTGTTGAATATAATCCATATGAATACAATTTTTCCTTCACTTCAAAATGACTCCTTTCCTGATAGGCGCAATAACTTTCCATTTTAAGTCGTGCTTGTTGAGGAGTGTATGTCTTTTTGAACGTGGTTTCCACGTTGGCTAATGTAAGAAAATACTGCTTATCTTTATCTGTAATCAATGAAAACACTTGACAACGAAATAAGCGATGTTCTGCAACTCGCGCCTGGCAAAAAGCTTATTATAAGTCATGATGAGATCGTCTATACACGAAGGTCTTTCAGAGGAACAAAGCAATCAGTTATGCCGCTTAAGGAATTAGTTGGTTTCAAGTATGGTGTTGAGTGGATACATGGATTTAAATTCGTCATAGGCCGTACCTATGTTTTTTGGTTTAAATCGGCCGATAAAACTATTCGTGTGTCCTTAACCAGTCTATACAGAATGAATTTCAAGGACCGGTGGGAGAAGTATGAAGCTATTTTTAAGAAGGTATGGAATATTATAGCCGGAAGAATGGTTGAATATTTTCTTGATAAAATTAAAAAGGGAGAACCGGTAACCTTAAACGAGGTGGAAATAAAATCATCAGGGGTTTCATATATGAGATCAGGAAAATCTCACTCGGTTGCCTTAACTGATGTTGGTATAAGAGTATACGAAACTTATTTTGTTATTCACGATAAAAAGGATCCAACCGACAGCTACATTTCTTTTTCATACAAAGACGATTGGAATTCGCTTGTTCTTCAGGAAACGCTTTTACACTTTCTTAATTAAGATTACCAGATCATGATATTTTTTTTCGTGTTTAGCAATATCATTGAATTCACCCTTTTTTTCGAATCCTGCTTTTTCAAATAAAGCAATACTATTCTTATTGGTTGCAAATATCAATGCTAAAATATTTTCAATTCCCATTGCCGGGGCTTGTTTTATGCAATATTCTAAAATAAGTTTTCCAAGTCCTCGGCCTTTTTGGCTCGTATCAAGGTAAATTCCAATTTCGGCTGTTATGCGATAAGCGGGTCTATCGTAAAAATTACGGAAATAAAAAAAGCCGACCACTTTTCCTTCGGTTTCGGCAACCCAAAACGGACGATCCTGTTTATCTGTAAGAGTCAACCAAAATTCCTTTCGCGATTCGGTTGAAACATGCTCGGTATCGGCCGTTATATACCCAAGGTCTATTGCCTGATTGTAAATTTCGGCCACTCCGGTCATATCGGTTTCCTTTGCAGGCCTTATGTTAATATGTTGGTTGATTCGTGTCAACATGGCGCTAATATAGAGGTTTATAGAATACTTAAATCGTTAATAAGTTAGTTCCAAATCACTTTTTGTTTTAAGGTATTTAAGCCAAATTTGCTGCATGCAACAATACCTCGATCTATTACAACATATTCTGGATAAGGGTGCTCAAAAACATGACCGTACAGGTACAGGCACCATTAGCGTTTTTGGACATCAAATGCGTTTCGATCTGGAAAAAGGTTTTCCTTGTTTGACCACCAAAAAATTGCACCTGAAGTCGATAGTACATGAATTATTATGGTTTTTACAGGGCGATACAAATATTAAATATTTAAAAGAAAACGAAGTTCGTATTTGGGACGAATGGGCTGATGAAAATGGAAATCTTGGTCCGGTATACGGTTACCAATGGCGTAGTTGGCCAACACCTGATGGAAAACACATTGATCAAATTTCAAATCTAATATCTCAAATTAAAAAAAATCCTAATTCCAGACGATTAATCGTAAGCGCATGGAATGTTGCCAATGTTGATCAAATGGCTTTGCCGCCTTGTCATTGTTTGTTTCAGTTTTATGTGGCGGATGGAAAATTATCGTGTCAGTTATACCAGCGCAGTGCAGATACGTTTTTAGGAGTTCCGTTTAACATCGCTTCGTATGCCTTGCTTACATTAATGGTAGCGCAGGTATGTGATCTTAAACCGGGCGAATTCATTCACAGTTTTGGCGATGTTCATTTGTATAATAATCATATTGAGCAGGCAAAATTACAATTGACACGTTCGCCAAAAGCATTACCAAAAATGTGGATCAATCCCGAAATAAAAGATATTTTCGGATTTACATTCAATGATTTTAAATTAATGGATTACGATCCGCATCCTCATATAAAAGCCGAAGTTTCGGTATAAACCAATCCTATGCAAGAAGAACT
The DNA here is from genome assembly GCA_043752145.1 of Flavobacteriales bacterium. Lineage (GTDB taxonomy): Bacteria > Bacteroidota > Bacteroidia > Flavobacteriales_D > UBA2798 > DASPJQ01. The sequence goes on along the minus strand of JAYUZA010000088.1, from coordinate 2,942 downwards.
ATTAGACGACCACCAGCAAACAAATTTAAAATTTCACTATAACCTCAAAACACTATCCAATATAGCGTTGGCGTTTACAGGTATAACAATTGTTATTATTCTCTTAAGGATTTTTGCTATTCTTAAATTTCAATCGCTTTTTGGGTTGGTAAAAACTGACTACACTAAGTATTCGGACTTAGTTGTATATGGAAACTGGGTTGATCAGTTGAGTATTTGGGTTGTTGTTTTTTCGGTGTTAAGTTGGATTCCATTTTTCATGTGGCTTTATCGAGCATATTATAATCTTGATGTGGTAAAGCAAAGAGGTTTAAATGTAACAGCTGGTTGGGCTGTGGGATGGTTTTTTATTCCTTTTGCAAATTTGTATTACAGCGTTCTTGTGATCAATGATCTATTTAGAGGAACGAAGCATTTGCAAAGCGGTGGAAGCGTTAAGGAAAGTATTGAAAACACTCCAAAAGTCCCTTATGGAATTATTTGGATTTTAATGCGTGTGTCAGGAGGCTTATTAGCTTATTTAGGTTTATATAGAGTAGCCAAAGGCAATGTTGCAGTATTTGACGAAGCTTGTTTTTATGAGGTGTTGGCCAACAGCTTAGATGCAGTTAGTGGAATTATTATTATGTTGTTGGTTTTTCAGGTTACAAGAGGGCAAACGGCAATTTCGAATTCTGAAATAAAGGAATGAAGATCTCAATCATCGTTGCTATCGCAAAAAACAATGCCATTGGTAAAGACAACCAATTGTTATGGCACTTACCGGCCGATATGAAATATTTCAAGGAAAAAACAACGGGTCATTGCATATTGACCGGACGAAAAAATTACGACTCCATTCCCGAAAAATTCCGCCCCTTACCAAACAGAACCAATATTGTTGTTACACGTGATGCAAATTATAACGCTCCCGGTGCTCACGTTGTTTCAGGTATTGAACAAGGTATTGAACTCGCAAAGTCATTGAATGAGACCGAGCTTTTTATCATTGGTGGCGGACAGATATATATGGAATGCATGGTAAAAAATCTTGTCACGCAATTATACATTACACATGTTGACATGATGCCGGATTCAGCCGACACTTTTTTTCCTGCTGTAAATCCACACAAATGGCATAAAACCACTTCAGAATTATGCTCGGCCGATGAGAAAAATCCCTTCAATTACGAGTTTGCGGTATACAAGAAAGGTTAATTAAACAGTACCTGATTCCCGGTACCTGATTCCCGGTTATTTTTGGGCTTATTCAATATATTGTTAGTCATTTGGTTTTTAGGTGCTTCGGCCTTCCTTGACTGCCGGTTCAGAGAAGCAAGCCTATAGTTGTTTCAATGTTCTGTCTTGTGTCTGATGTCTAATGTCCGATGTCTTTTATGTACCTTTGCACCCTTGGAATCTAAAAAAGATATACGGCTTTTAACCCTTGCTGAATTAACGCAGGAATTAACTTCTTTAGGCGAGAAACCATTTCGTTCAAAACAAATTTACGAATGGTTATGGAGTAAAAGTGCGCACTCGTTTGATGATATGACCAATATTTCGGTTGAACTTCGCACAAAACTAAATACAAATTATTTTATCAAAAGTATAACACTTGCCGATAAGCAGGTGAGTAGCGATAAAACAATAAAGTGTGCATTTAAATTGTTTGACGATAAAGTTGTGGAAGGTGTTTTAATTCCAACCAATTCGCGTATGACGGCCTGCATATCATCACAAGTTGGCTGTAGTCTTACTTGCGCTTTTTGTGCAACAGGAAAAATTAAGCGCATGCGCAATTTGGATGCCGATGAAATTTACGATCAGGTAGTGACCATCCGTAACCTTGCCAACGAACATTACAGTATTCCCTTGTCAAACATTGTTTACATGGGAATGGGTGAGCCATTGCTTAATTACAAAAATGTAATGGAATCGGTGCATAAAATTACTTCGCCCGAAGGTTTGGGCATGTCGCCACAGCGCATTACCATTTCAACAGCAGGTATTGCTAAAATGATAAAACAATTAGGCGATGATGGGGTGAAATTTAATTTGGCTTTATCACTTCACGCGGCTAACGATGAAAAGCGAAGTAAAATAATGCCAATCAACGAATCAAATACAATTGAGGCTTTGGCCGAGGCATTAAAATATTTTTATTCGAAAACCGAAACAAGAGTTACCTATGAGTATATTATTTTTGACGGATTCAACGATGAAATACAGGATGCCCGTGAACTGGCCGAATTTTGTAAACACGTTCCGTGTAAAGTAAATATTATTGAATATAACTCAATTGATGATGGTGAATACAAACAGGCTCGCCCCGAAAAGGTGGAAGCTTTCGCGAAATTTTTAGAGAGTAAAAATATTGTTGTGAATATAAGACGTAGCAGAGGCAAGGATATTGATGCCGCCTGTGGTCAATTAGCAAATAAAAATAAAGCGGCAAATGCGTAGCATTCATGAGCACAAATAAATTATATAAATACGAGGCGAATAAAGGTTGACTAATGCGGAATTTAATTGCATACCTGTTTTTCATTTCTATTTCCGGTAACTTATGCGGACAGGAAATTCAATGGGGATCGGTAAATGAAATTCAACGCAATTCAAAAATAAAAACTTATATTCCATATGATAACGGGTTTTATATCATCAAGACCATCGATACAAAAAAGCAAAAAGGTATATACGTTGAAAAATACAGTGGTATTAATTTGTCACGTGAGAAACAGGGATTTTTCCCCAACCCTGTGTTTAAAAACAGTAATGTTTCGTATGAAAAAATAATCGCCCGTAACAATAAATTGTATTGGTATTTATCCAATTTTGATAAAGTAAACCGTAAGCACGAGTTGTTTAAAATTGAAATAGACTCGGCTTTGTCTCCGGCCTCCGAGCCTGTTTTAATTGACGGCTATAATATTGCCAATTCGCGCTCACTTCCCGGCTTC
>JAYUZA010000087.1:0-2869 GCA_043752145.1 Flavobacteriales bacterium | reverse complement strand
TAGATTTTTTAAGATCTGGTTCAGACGTTGCGAATCGGTTTCAATAAATTCGGGAAGATCATCTTCCATTTCAATGCTGAACTTAAGATGTTTCGCATCGGAAATATGATTAAACGTTGATTCAACAAATTTGGAAATTCCGGCAAACGGAATGGAGCTATAGTCAACCGAGATATATCCTGATTCAATTTTTGAAAGGTCAAGAATATCGTTAATTAACTGAATAAGGTCATCACCACAACCATAAATTGTTTTGGCATATTGTATCTGTTTATCCGAAAGGTTTCCATCGTGATTTGAAATAAGTTCATTGGCCAAAATTTGCAAACTGTTAAGTGGAGTCCTTAACTCATGCGACATGTTTGCCAAAAATTCTGATTTATATTTTGATGTTAATGTTAACTGATCGGCTTTTTCTTCAAGCGCTTTTCGCGCAACCTCAACCTCCTGGTTCTTGAATTCCACCTCTTCTTTTTGATTTGCCAACAATACCGCTTTTTCTTCAAGTTCCTCATTCGTATTTTTCAATACTTCCTGCTGACTCTTCAGCTCACTTGCCAATGATTGCGATTGAACAAGTAATTCCTCGGTCCTTGAATTTGATTCAATGGTATTTAATACGATACCGATACTCTCGGTCAAGCCTTCAAGGAAATCGAGATGGGTTTGACTAAATGCATCCAATGAGGCCAATTCAATTACGGCTTTCAATCGGCCTTCGAATAATACCGGTAATATAATTACGTTGAACGGTTTTGAATCGCCCAAACCTGAATTTATACGAATGTAATCTTTAGGAACGTTAGTAAGTAAGATCCTTTCTTTTTCTATTGCACACTGCCCTATCAAACCTTCGCCCATAGCGTATTGCGTTGGCGAATCCTTTCGCATTTTAAATGCATAAGAAGCAATGAGTTTAAGTTTTGAATCCAAAAATTTCTCATCCTCCTGCAAAATATAGAATAAACCGTGTTGTGCCGTTACTACCTGCGCAAGTTCTGATAGAATTTTTTTGGTAACCGAATTAAGTTCTTTTTGCCCCTGTAACATTTGCGTAAACTTTGCAAGATTGGATTTTAGCCAGTCCTGTTCCTGATTACGCAAGGTTGTTGCCTTAAGATTTGAGATCATTTGGTTAATGGTATCTTTTAATGCTTCCACCTCACCTTTGGCTTCAACACCAATGGTACGGGTAAGGTCACCTTGTGTTACCGCTGATGCCACTTCTGAAATAGCACGTACCTGTGTCGTAAGATTAGCCGCTAATTGATTTACGTTGGTTGTCAAATTTTTCCATGTTCCGGAAGCGCCCGGTACGTTAGCTTGTCCACCCAATTTTCCTTCGGCACCTACCTCACGCGCCACCGTTGTTACCTGATCGGAGAATATAGCGAGGGTATCGATCATTTCATTGATCGTTTCTGTTAACTGTGCTACTTCACCTTTTGCATCAATGGATAATTTTTGATTCAAATTACCTTTTGCAACGGATGTTACAACTTTTGCAATACCACGTACCTGACCTGTAAGATTGGATGCCATTACGTTTACTGAATCTGTAAGATCTTTCCAGGTACCGGCAACCCCTTTAACCTGCGATTGTCCACCTAGTTTTCCTTCGGTTCCTACCTCACGTGCAACACGCGTTACCTCTGATGCAAATGAATTTAATTGTTCCACCATCGTGTTGAAGGTGTTTTTAAGATCCAAAATTTCGCCTTTTACATCCACCGTAATGGGTTTTGAAAGGTCACCACTTGCAACGGCTTTTGTTACCTCGGCAATATTACGTACCTGTGCTGTAAGATTACCCGCCATTTGATTTACACTATCTGTTAAGTCTTTCCATGTTCCGGCAACACCGGGTACAAATGCTTGTCCACCTAATTTGCCTTCGGTACCAACCTCACGTGCAACGCGCGTTACCTCTGATGCAAACGCACGAAGCTGATCCACCATTGTATTAATTGTTTCTTTTAATTGTAAGATCTCTCCACGTACATCTGCCGTAATTTTTTTCGACATATCTCCATTCGCCACGGCAATGGTTACCTCGGCAATGTTACGTACCTGTGCGGTAAGGTTACCGGCCATTTGGTTTACCGAATCTGTAAGATCTTTCCATGTTCCGGCAACGCCCGGTACGTGAGCTTGTCCACCCAGTTTTCCTTCGGTTCCTACCTCACGGGCCACACGCGTTACCTCTGATGCAAATGCACGCAACTGATCCACCATGGTATTCAGCGTTTGTTTCAGCTGCAAAATTTCACCTTGCACATCCACTGTAATTTTGCGCGACATATCGCCATTTGCTACCGCAATAGCCACATCGGCAATGTTACGTACCTGTGCGGTAAGGTTACCCGCCATTTGATTTACACTATCTGTTAAATCTTTCCACGTTCCTGCAACACCCGGTACATCGGCTTGTCCACCCAATTTTCCTTCGGTTCCTACCTCACGCGATACACGGGTTACCTCTGACGCGAATGCGCGCAACTGATCCACCATCGTGTTAATTGTATTTTTTAATTCAAGAATTTCTCCTTTTACATCCACGGTAATTTGTCGCGATAAGTCACCTTTTGCAACCGCTGTTGTTACCTCGGCAATGTTACGCACCTGACCTGTTAAGTTGGATGCCATTAAATTCACAGAATCCGTTAAATCTTTCCATGTACCTCCAACACCTTTTACCTGTGCTTGTCCACCCAATTTCCCCTCGGTACCAACCTCAAGCGCCACACGAGTTACCTCGGATGAGAATGAGTTCAGCTGATCCACCATCGTGTTGATCGTATTTTTCAACTCAAGAATTTCTCCTTTAACGTCAACTGTAATTTTACGCGACAAGTCACCTTTCGCTACA
>JAYUZA010000086.1:0-2872 GCA_043752145.1 Flavobacteriales bacterium | reverse complement strand
TGTGTTTTGAGTAAAAAAAAAGCCACGAATTATCATGGCTTTAATTTTATATTTTTTATTGTCCTAGGTAAGCTTTTAAAAGTTTGCTTCTTGAGGTGTGACGTAGTCTGCGAATGGCTTTTTCTTTTATTTGACGCACACGTTCACGTGTAAGGTCAAATTTTGCTCCGATCTCTTCAAGGGTTAAGCCATGATTCATGCCAATGCCGAAAAACAATTTAATTACATCGCGTTCGCGTTCGGTCAGCGTTGATAAGCTGCGCTCGATCTCACGTTGTAAACTTTCGCTCAACAACATTTGATCAGCACGCGGACTATCGCTATTTACCAATACATCTAACAATGAATTGTCTTCACCTTCAACAAATGGCGCATCAACACTCACGTGGCGACCACTTACTCTTAAGGTATCGGTAATTTTATCTTCAGGTATATCCAATACAAGTGCTAATTCACCTGCATTAGGTGGACGTTCATATTCCTGTTCAAGTTTTGAAAATGCTTTGTTGATCTTGTTCAATGATCCAACCTGGTTTAATGGCAAACGTACAATACGTGATTGTTCGGCCAAAGCCTGTAATATTGATTGACGGATCCACCAAACTGCATACGAAATAAATTTAAAACCACGTGTTTCATCAAAACGTTGTGCGGCCTTGATCAAACCTAAGTTTCCTTCATTAATAAGATCGGGTAGTGTTAAACCTTGATTTTGGTATTGCTTTGCAACCGAAACCACGAAACGTAAATTTGCTTTCGTTAATTTTTCTAATGCAACCTGGTCACCTGCTTTAATTCTGCGCGCTAATTCAACTTCAATTTCCGCTGTGATTAATTCTTCTTTTCCAATTTCCTGTAGATACTTGTCAAGTGATTGACTCTCGCGATTGGTAATGGACTTGGTAATTTTTAGCTGCCTCATGTATCGTATAATGTTAAGTAAAAGTTATCCTTCAAAAAAGGAAGGCTGCAAAATTAGGGGTTTTGGCAAGAGTAACCAAACGTTTTAGGAAGATTTCCTGAAAAAAAGGAGTGAAAATTTTTTCACTCCTTTCATTTTTCTGTTAATAATAAAACGTTTATTTTTTGTGCTTGGATTTCAGGTTTACGCTGACAAAAAATGCCAAATGCGTGTTTTTGATTGATTTACAGAGCTAGTCAATTTACATGCCAAACCCATAATAAGCCTTGGCTCCACTTGGATAAATACCTTCCATAAGCACTCCGCCCGATTTGGATTCAAGTATTTGGATCAATTTATCGGGGTCCGAAATCTCCTCATCGTCAATTTTTGTAACGATAAATCCCTTTTTTACCCCCAATTGTGAGAGCTTACCGGGCACCAAACTGGTTATTTTTGCACCTCCGCTAATATCCAGCTTGCTCATTTCTTCCTTGGTTATGCCCGAAAATGTTGCGCCTAAACTTGAGCGAACATCTACTTTTTCCTTTTCAACTTTTGAAGTATTTCCTTTTGCGTTGTGAAGTGTAACCGGAATTGCCAGTTGTTCATCACCGCGTTTTACACGAATGTCAATTGTTTGTCCCGGACGGTATTTTCCAACCTGTTCCTGCAATTCGGGTGCGTTGTTTACATCAACACTTCCCACACTTAAAATAATATCACCTTGTTTAAGTCCCGAATTTGCGGCAGCGCCACCCTCGATCATACCGGCAACATATACACCGTTATTTTCGCTAAGCTTTAATTCGTTAGCCAATGTTTGGTCAATGTCGCGAATATTTACGCCTAAAAATGCACGTTGTACAATTCCTGTTTCAATAATATCGCCCGAAACTTTTTTCACAATATTTACCGGAACAGCAAAGGAATATCCCGAATACGAACCGGTGGTAGAAGCAATAGCGGTATTAATGCCGACCAATTGTCCTTGGGTATTGACTAAAGCTCCACCGCTGTTACCCGGATTTACGGCTGCATCTGTTTGGATAAATGATTCGATCGGAAAAATATTTTTATCGGAATTACCTTTTAAAATATTAATGTTCCTTCCTTTAGCGCTTACAATTCCCGCAGTAACGGTTGATGTAAGGTTAAACGGATTCCCAACTGCCAAAACCCATTCGCCAACTCTCACTTCATCGCTGTTGCCAAATTCAACAAAAGGCAAATTGGTTCCTTCAATTTTTAATACGGCAATGTCGGTCGATGGGTCGGTACCTACCAATTTTGCTTCGTACGTTTTTTTATTGTTAAGCGTGACCGAAATTTTTGAAGCATGGTCAATTACATGGTTATTGGTTACAATATAACCATCGTTACGAATGATGACACCTGAACCCGAGGCTTCCTGTATACCACTGCCGCCTTGCGGACCAAAAAAATATTCGAAAACAGGGTCGCGGTTAATGGCCCCCCTCGACTGTATTTCGGTTGTTATATGCACAACCGAGTTGAGGCTCATTTCGGCTGCCGCAGTAAAATCAATGCTTCCGGCCGGTAAAGGACCTGCATAGGAAGCAAATCGCACCGGATTTTTTGCCGTGCTTGTTTCAATTACATACGCTTTTGGAGCCGGCTTTAAATTATCATACGCTCCAACCGCAATGGCACCTCCTAAAAGGGCAATTGCAAAACTTTTTACTGACTCTTTCATAATGTTATAATTTGTTTGTTAGTGGTTATTATGGAATACCCGCCTTCGGTTTTTAATGGAAAAGCGGGTATTTCATATTTGTTTAATTTGTGTTTAGTTTAACTCGTTAATATTTGTTTTTTAAAGGTCTCGTTGAATGCTCATTCCGCGCATTTGTAATTAGTGTACATTTGTTTTCGGTTTTTAAGTAAAAGGGTGTTCTATATGCTTTTATAGTTATTCACAGTTTTACTTGAAACCTCGGTTGAAAAAAA
>JAYUZA010000085.1:0-2873 GCA_043752145.1 Flavobacteriales bacterium | reverse complement strand
AAATAATTGCCATTATCGTCCTGCGCCAAAGTTTTAATGTTAAACTTATGCTCATCAGCAAAGATGGATTTTATCTGTTTAAGCTTATTGTTTTCTATCACGAACAAGCCTTCTGAACAACCCGCAAGAATTTCACCTTTAGCATTCTTTAAAAAGGCATTTGCGTTTAATTTCTCTTCAAATTTTTTCTCAAGCGTATAACTACCATCGGAATTGATAATATAGCTAGTGATTCCCGAATGACGAATGCCTGCATACAAACGATCCTTGTCCAATAGGATCGAAAATATGAGCGAGTTATTTAAATAGGGAACATTGCTATAGGAAAAAAACAATTGCGGTCCCGATTCAAACATCCCTGTGCCGGTAGTACCAATGTATAATTCCTTGTTCCTACCCTGATAAAAGCATGAAATGTTCTCCCCTGAAAATCCATTTTTATCGTTAAAGTGAATATAGTTTAAACCATTGTACAAATACAAACCCTGGTTATTGTCGCCAGCGATCCAAATATTACCACTTGATGCAACAAAGAATTGCCGGATGTTAAAACGCAAATTTTCGGGAAGTGACAGGATTTTTTCAAACGATGAATTGATGATGGTGTAAATATTACCACTAAAGGTACTTACCATTAGTTTATTATTGTTTCGGGCGATGTATGCGTACCCAAAATCATTTGGAATAGGAAAAGGGCTTATTTTGCCTTTACTGTATTTGAATAATCCGTTGGCTGCACCTATGTAAACATCATCTCCGTCCTTAACCAACGAGTTTGGTTCAATGTATTCAACTTTTTCACCAATTAGTTTTTTAACTTTGTAATCGTTGGTGAGTAGCGATAATTCGTTTCCGTTAATAAAATACGTTCCCTCGGGGCTACTCAATAAATGTTCAACGCTGTTATTGTCAATCTCATTTTGATATTGACTTATTTGCCGAAAGAATTTATGTCCGTCAAAAACATAAATACCATTATACTTGGTTGAAATTACAAGGTTTTTATTGGCGTCTTCAACTATATCGGTAATAAAAGTTCCTTCAAGTCCGTTGCTTTGGTCATAGGTAAAAAACGATTTCCCATCGTATTTTACAAGGCCTGCACCATCGGTACCGATCCACATAAGGTCGCGCGAATCTTGCGTGATGGCTGTGATAACTGAAGAGGGGAGTCCGCTTTCCTGATTAATTGTCTTAAAATCATACACTTGCGCATTGAGCTGAAAGCTCAACAGAAAATACAAGAATGAAATAAAACGCAATTTTCTGATCACTTTAACGGTAATGAATACACACCGAAGTTAATAAATTTTTTGAATTAGAAAAGGGTGTTTGCCACAAACGCCTTAGCGCTCAATGACACCCTTACCTGCCAATTATTGCGGAGTTAAAGGCACTAATTTCATTAAGGGTCACTAAGACTTAGTGGTTATTTTATTTACTCAAATAAAGATTTCTCTCACCATAAATCTGTCTGAAATATGGATCCTTCAAGTCATCAATAAAACGAATGGCTTCGCCTGTCGATTTCATCTCCGGACCTAATTCTTTATTTACATTCGGGAATTTATCAAATGAGAACACCGGTATTTTAATTGCATATCCTTTTTTGCGCGGATTGAATTTAAAATCCTTCACCATTTTTTCGCCTAACATTACCTTAGTAGCATAGTTTACATAAGGCTCATCATACGCTTTGGCAATGAAAGGAACCGTACGTGATGCGCGCGGATTAGCCTCTATAATATAAACCAATTCATTTTTTATAGCGAATTGTATATTGATCAAACCTACCGTCTTAAGCGCTAACGCAATTTTTTTGGTATGGTCCTCAATTTGCTGCATTACTAAGTCACCTAAATTATACGGAGGTAAAACGGCATATGAGTCTCCTGAATGAATTCCTGCAGGTTCAATATGCTGCATTATTCCAATGATGTAAACATCCTTTCCATCGCAAATGGCATCGGCTTCGGCCTCAATTGCTCCCGATAAAAAATGGTCTAACAATATTTTATTCTCGGGCATATCGCGCAAAATATCCACCACATGGGTTTCCAATTCCTGCTCGTTAATTACGATCTTCATTTTTTGTCCGCCCAATACATAACTGGGTCTAACCAACAATGGAAAACCAAGATCTTTCGATAATTCAATGGCTTGCTCGGCACTTTCAACTACACCAAATTTTGGGTATGGAATATGATTCTCTTTTAGCAATGTTGAAAAACTTCCGCGGTCTTCGGCCAAATCCAAACTCTCAAAGCTCGAGCCCATAATACGAATACCGTAACGTTGTAATTTCTCAGCTAATTTTAGAGCGGTTTGGCCACCCAATTGCACAATAACACCAACGGGTTTTTCATGCAGAATGATTTCGTAAATATGTTCCCAAAATACGGGTTCAAAGTATAATTTATCGGCTGTATTGTAATCGGTACTAACGGTTTCGGGGTTGCAGTTGATCATGATGGTTTCGTAACCACATTCCTTTGCAGCTAAAACTCCATGTACACACGAATAATCAAATTCAATTCCCTGGCCAATACGATTCGGACCCGATCCCAATACAATTACTTTTTTTTTATCGCTTACAATACTTTCGTTCTCGTCCTCAAAAGTAGAGTAGTAGTACGGTGTTTTTGCAGGGAACTCGGCCGCGCAGGTATCAACTAATTTATAAACACGTTTAATGTTAAACTCTTGTCGTTTTGCAAAAACTTCGCTCTCCAAACAACGCAATAAATGCGCAATTTGTCGGTCGGCATACCCTTTTTGCTTGGCAACGAACATTAATTCTTTTGGTAAAGTAGCAATGCTAAATTTTTCAATTTCCTTTTCTACTTCTATCAATTCTTCTATCTGACGCAAAA
>JAYUZA010000084.1:0-7427 GCA_043752145.1 Flavobacteriales bacterium | reverse complement strand
TTTATGGATGCCTCGTTTACGTCTGTTATTTTTCCTGAGGCACTAATTGTTACAAGGGGGTCTAAACTTGCTTCAATCAAACTTCGAGCATACTGCGATGCTTGCTTTTGTGATGTAACATCCCGAATTGATGCAAAAACTCCAAGAATATTACCTTTGTCATCTTTATAACCTGAAGCATTATATAAAACATCGGTTAACTTCCCGGTTTCATGTTTTATTGTTAATGGATAATTTGTAATAAAACCTTTTTCAAGAACTTCCAAATAACCTTTCTGAGCTTTTTTTGGCTCTGTAAAATTAGTTGAGAAGTCAGTATTTATTAGACTTTCCCTTAGAATACCTGTGATTTTAATCAAAGCATCATTCACATCCATTAACTTTCCGTCTCGATTTATTGTAACCAGTGGATCCAAACTTGCCTCAATTAAAGTTCTGGTGTACTTAGCTTGCGGAATATTTTTTTTCTTCATTCTATTTATTTCTGAAAGAATTATAAATTTGACCTATCATTAATTTTCATTTTTCTAATACGAGTACAAAATTTTCTTTTCCAGGTTGAGCAATATTTCTACTATTATCGCCAGGGAGTGCTACCGATATGAGGTTAATGGTTTGGTGAATTATTTTTTTAAATTGTGTGAATTCAGACGGTTTTCGAATGAAATATTGCGCTCCGTTCAGATAAAGTTGATCAACCACTCCTTGTTCAAATGAGGTGGAGAACATAATTACGGGTAGTTGTTTTAATTTTTCATTAAGTTTTATTTCTGACAAACATTCAAAACCATTTTTACGCGGCATATTTAAATCAAGAAAAAGAACGTGGGGTAGTTTATCGATTTCATTTGTGAGGTGTTGCATAAGTTGTTCTCCGTCATGCACGGCTGTAAAGTTTACAGGTAATAGCAATTCGTCTAATGCTTGTTTAAAAAAAATACAATCGTCTATATCGTCATCTGCAAGTAGGATATTCAGTGGTTTTAAATGCATGGTTCAGGTATATATTTTATTTGATCGTTTGAATATGATTTTCGATTTCTGTGTATTTACAAAGTTCTTTGTTTCGCTTATTTAGCAATTTTTACTATCTCCTTTGTTAGAATATTATGAATAGCCTCCTTTAGTAATACAAAATCTCCAGGTTTTCGAATGTAATCTTGTGCTCCAATTCCTTTGAGTGTTTCTATCATGCTCTGCTCATAATTATTGTTACTCGGGAAAGATGTGGAAAACATCACCACTGGTATATCCTTCAATTTTTCATTGCCTTTTATCTCGGTTAAACACTCGAACCCGGTTTTACGGGGCATACTTAAGTCAAGAAACAGAATATCAGGAAGATTTTTCGAGTTTTTCTCCAAGTAATTCATAAGTTCCTCTCCGTTATGAACGGTTGTAAGATGTGTTGGTAGGGGTATTTCCTTTAAGGCTTTAAAAAAGAAAAAACAGTCATCAGTATCATCATCTGCAAGAAGGATGTTAAGCGGGGCGAGGGTATTATACATAGGGTATGAGACATAAAATTTCAATTAAAATATTTTGAAAAAGTAATTACAAAATGGATCTAAAACTTAAAAGTGTTTAAGAATTTTTTGTTTTTAGTGTAGCATTCAACTTCAATAAAGACAACTCTTTTGTAAACGCCAGTTCGAAAAAAAATTCAGATAAAAATACCAACCTCAAACTCATAGATATTACATAACTCTAGTAAAAGGTTACATAATTCACACTAGCTACATTGCTCTATTGAAGCAGGACTGCAGGAAATAAAAAAGGCATAATTGACTTAAAAATCAGTTAAGCCGACTTAGTGCCCAGAGCCGAATTATTGCTTTGCAATGGTCCGGTTTTAGTCATTTCGAGAATGAAAAAGTCAAAACCTTACAGGTTTTGCTTTTTTGTTTAAGCAAAATGGTCAAAAGCGAGCTTCCACCATTTTGCTTAAACAAAAAAACCAATGCTGTCGCATTGGCTTTTTTATTCATCTGTACCCAGAGCCGGACTCGAACCGGCATGTCCGTGAAGACAATGGTGTTTGAGACCATCGTGTCTACCAATTCCACCATCTGGGCGTGTATTGGGAGTGCAAAAATAGTATTTACTTAGTAATGTACAAGAGTTTTCGCTAATACTGCTCGTTTTGAAATAGTTACTGTCAAATTTAGGCACTTATTCAAGCCTTTTAAACGGTGAGATGATACTTTCCAAATAAATACGTTTTTCAACGTAGTAAAACATTCACCTATCTGTTGCAACTTGAGCCTATGTTTAAAATCAGGGATCTTATCATACTTATTTCATTAATTCTCTCCATCGGAGCAATTGCGGGATGCGCAAAATCAGAAAATTTTTTCGCTTATGGCGATAAAAAAATTAATAAGAAAATAATTCCCGGAACCTGGGATATCACTCAATTGGAAATTTGGATCATTGATGATGCATCAACCAATTCAGTATTGGCAAGCTTTATATTCAACAACCCAGGAAATTTTGAATTTAAAGATGGGGGTGAATGTCACTTTAATCTTGACGGTGGTTCATTGGATGCTACTTATCTCACTTTATACTCAACCGATACCTGGAAATGGGAATACTTAGCCGGTTCGTTTGCTTTGCAGGAACATTTTAACGGCAACGTAATGTACCTGGATAAAAAGGAAATGACAATACATTTTCCTTGGTCGTTGAATTTATTTACTACCGATAAAGTTATCTTCGGTAAGAGTGTAGAATTCAGGTTTAAATTGAACAAGCGATGATGAGATATAAAACATTCGTATTATCCATTCTGTTAATGACAGTTATTTCCTGCCGGAAATCCTTTAATCAACAGGATCTGAAATTATTTACAGGAACCTGGAAAATTGAAAAAGTTGAAGGCGTTGGTAAAACAATTGAAAACTATGGCGAAATAACGATAGACGAAAACGGCTTGGGGAAAATGAAATTGAATTATTATCCATATGATGATACAACTCCTGCCATTGAGGGAGCTTTTAATCTTGTTACCAATACGGGTATTGATTATTATGTCAAGTTATACGGTGCGTACTGGTTAAATCCCGATGGTAGTTATGGACAAATGATGTGTGACCAGGAAAGCCAATTATCGGTAAGGGTGCTTAAGATCAAGAAAAAAACTATGCAGTGGGAATTTGCCGAAACCACTTCAATTTATGATTGTGATGTACGAAGCAATACCTATGGAAATATGACAAATGTGACCTGGTATCTTGTAAGGCAATAATTTTAGAGCATACGGTTCAATCATATTCCGCATCTTGTATTTTTAAAAATTAAGCCTCAGAAAGGAGGCATTTTTTGTTTTCAAAAACCTTTTACAGGTCTTTTAAATTCAAGCGTTTGATAACATTCATGGTGGTTCTCCAAAAAATTTCAGACGAATTTTAAAATAAAATCTGTTTTAACGCCACTTACATAAAAAGGCCAAGGGTTCTGCAAATAAAGTAAGCGCTTACAGTGTTTTGAAGTTCAACAGGCTCTTTATAATGTACGAACTATAAACGCGTTAGCGTTCAACGATTCAAACAAGGTTCATGGCCTGCCTTAAAAACAAAATGGGCCATAAATAAAAAACAAATAATAACCAGAGTTAAATTTTAAAAATAAAAAACTATGAACCGATCAATTTTCAAACCCATTGTGTTTGGCGTAATGTTTGGAGCCGCGGCTTTTTTTGTGCCATTCTTTTTAGTGAAAGTAATTTTCTTTTTCATGATCATTAGTTTCATCTTTCGCATGTTTTGGTGGACCGGTCGCGGACATCACATGAATTATCATATGGCCTATGCCGATAAATTACGCAACATGAGTGAGGAGGAATATGCTGCCTTTAAAACCAAAACAGGTCGTGGTAATTGTTGCAACCACTACGGTTACTGCGGTGATGAAAAAGCAAAGACTGAAACCGTTAGGTTCAACGACACTATAAAGTGAAATTAGGACGGAGTTAAACAAAATAAATTTGTGTAAGCCCATTAGCCATCCCGATGCTTCGGGATGGCTAATGGCTTATACCTTAAAAATTAAAACTAAACAATATGAAAAAACAATCAAAATTTTTAATAGGATTTGGCGTTGCCGCCTTAACATTCGGCACATTAATGGCAACTCTGGGCCCCGAAAAATTCGGAAGGCATTGCTCAAGTCACTGGCGAAACCACCATGGCTACAGGCATTGCGGCCATACCTGCAGTGCCGATGCGGGCCATGCCTGCCTGCCTGCCGGGCAAGGCTCTGAAAAGGCGAACTAGCCGTTAAAAAAAATAGTTTATAAGAATGAAAAAGGGACTATATTTAGTCTCTTTTTATTTTTATTATCACCTATGAAAGAGAACATCGAATCGCTGCACGATAGCCGCGCCAATAAATCGACCGCCTTTACCAAAGAAGATCGTGAAAAACTGGGTTTGCGCGGACTTTTACCTTACGCCATTTCCAACCAGCAAATTCAGATCGGGCGCATCATGGAAAACATGAACCGCAAGAACAACGATATTGAGCGTTATGTTTTTTTATCGGCTTTGCAGGATCGTAACGAACGTTTGTTCTTTAAAACCATCATGACACATGTTGAGGAATTACTTCCCATTATTTATACCCCAACAGTTGGACAAGCATGTAAGGAATTTTCACATATTTTTCGCCAAACAAAAGGATTTTACATTACACCCGAAGATAAAGGAGAAGTAAAAAAATTATTAAGTAATTGGGGCGAGGATGATATTCGCGTTATTGTTATTACCGATGGTCACCGTATTTTAGGGTTAGGCGATTTGGGTGCAAACGGCATGGGAATTCCCATTGGTAAATTGGCTTTGTATGTTGCCTGTGCGGGAATTCAACCCTCCCAATGTTTACCGGTAATGTTGGATGTGGGAACCAATAACGAAACGTTTTTGAATGATCCATTATATTTAGGTTACCCACACAAACGATTGGAAGGGCAAGCGTATTTTGATCTGGTTGAGGAATTTGTGACAGCCGTTCAGGAAAAATATCCACGTGCTTTAATTCAGTTCGAAGATTTTTTAACCCCTAACGCCTACGCGTTATTAAAAAAATATAAAGATCGTGTTTTGTGTTTCAACGATGACATACAGGGAACAGCTTCAGTGGCTTTGGCGGGTGTATACGCTTCAACCCGCATTACAGGAATGAAATTTTCGGAATTAAAAATAATGTTCCTTGGAGCGGGCTCGGCCGCAACAGGTATTGCGGATCTTATGGTGTCGGCTTTTATGGCCGAGGGTCTATCAAAAGAAGAGGCGCAAAAACAATTATGGTTTGTTGATGTAAAAGGATTGGTTGTTGCGGGAAGAAAAGACTTAATGGAGCACAATTTGCCTTACGCACACGATTACGCGCAATTGAACTTTATTAATGCCATTCGCGAAATACAACCGCATGTTTTAATTGGTGCTACCGGTGTGGGCGAAACATTTACCAAGGAAGTGATTGAATTAATGACGGCCATCAACGACCACCCCGTTATATTCGCATTATCAAATCCAACAGCCAATGCCGAGTGTACCGCTTTTCATGCATATACATGGAGTAAAGGAAAAGCCGTTTTCGCAAGTGGCAGTCCGTTCGACAATGTTGTTTTTAATGGCAAAACTTACAATCCGGGTCAGGGAAACAATGCCTATATTTTTCCGGGATTGGGATTGGGAGCTATTTCATGCAACGCAAAAAACATTCCTGAAGAATTCTTTTTTACGGCTGCAAAAACATTGGCATCACTGGTGAGTGAGGTCGATATTGCCGAGGGTGCATTGTATCCACCGCTAAAAAATATTTTGCATGTATCGTTGGAAATTGCTGTAGCTGTTGTCGAAAAAGCCTATGAAATGGACTTGGCAAGCGATCCAAAACCGGCCGATATCAGGAAACATATTGAGAATTATATATACGATCCGACCTATTAAAGTCCGGGTAAATTTTTCAAATTTTTACATTACTATATGCCATTACTCGAAGGAAATACTTTAAATGCGAACATCTGTTTTCTGCCGGAAAGGACGCTGGTAATTATTTCGCCAAACGATGGTGCTACTATTGATCTGGAAGAGTACAATAATCAGTTTAAGGTTGCACATGAACTTACCATGGGAATTAAAGTAGGTGTGCTGGTTCGTACATCCCCATTTTTGAATATTACCAAGGAAGTACGTGAAGAGAGTTTAAATCCCGAAAAGGAAAAGTATATTATTGCACAGGCAATATTGGTAAAGAATTTTGCAAATAAGTTAGTAGGAAACTTCTATATTAAATTTCAAAAACCAAAAGTGCCCAACAAGCTTTTCAGCAGCGAAGCCGAGGCCCTAAAATGGCTGGAAAAAATGATCGAAGCGCATAAAAAGGCGAAGGTAAACAGTAAGAATATAGCAGCGTAAGTATCTTTTAACCAATATAATATAGTTTATATTACTTCTCTTAATAAGTAAGATATTGGTCAAATTCAATAGGTAGTGTGTTTTTTGTGGATGATATTTGTATCATACAATTAAAAGCACATTATATGAAAAAATCAATCTACTCAAGTCTTTTATTCCTGATGATAATTTTATCATCAAATCTAAAAGCGCAAACAGATGTTAGTTTAACAAGTGGCAGCGATTATAGCGCTGTTACATGTCCTTTACCCGCAGCAATGTATGTAAATCTTTCAGGAACGGCCACCAACTATAATGATGTGACCGATTTTATGAGTGTCCAGATTTTTTGGGGTGATGGAAACGACACCACCGTTATAATGGATCTTATTAATGGAGGTGTTACCGACTACTTTTATTCGGATAGTACAACTCAACCAACGCACAATTATTATTTACCGGGAACGTATACACCAATGGTGGTGGCAACCGGCCCCGATGCAAATGACGATACCTTATACTTAAATCCCATTACATACTCAACCGGCTGCGTAACTATTGACGGATATTCATACAGGGATAATAATTTGAATTGTGTTTTTGATTCAGGTGACGATACGCTTCAATGGATTTTAATGAAGGTTACCGACCTGTCAACAAGTACAGTAGTTGCGTATGTTTATAGTGGTCTTACGGGTCACTATAGTTTAACTATGGCCAGCGGTACAGGTTCATTTGCCATCGAACCAGTTCTAAGTCCTTATTATTATATGTATAATGTTGTGGTTTGTCCTGTTGCCGGCAGTTATAACTTTTCGCCAACAACGAACATGAGTTTGGATTTTGCCTTGGACTGTTCAAGTACAGGACATGAATTAGCTGTTTATGCAAATTCCTGGACCGATGTTCCCGGTGGAACGACCGGTTTTGGTTACGCGTACACATATAATATTTCTTGTATTCCGGTTGCAGGTACAGTAAGTGTTACACTTGATACGAATGTCGTGTATGCAGGAATGATCATTG
>JAYUZA010000083.1:0-2884 GCA_043752145.1 Flavobacteriales bacterium | reverse complement strand
TTCAAAGCACTGTAATCAATACTGTTTTGAATTAATCCCCCCTGAATAGCAGTGGTAAAAAATGCATCGTGGGAAATATGCACCGTATAACCAAAAGAAATATTATAAAGTCCTGTTTTGAAATTTGAGTCTCCCGCTTTATCATTATAAACCATTACGCCACCGTTAAAAAAGTTTCCGGTTTGGTCGTCTTCCCCGAATTTAAAGTCAGAGCTAAAGGCCATGGTTTTCCACGGTGTTGTAACCGCTGCCCACTGCGAGCGATAATCGAACGATGCCCTTAAGGTTCCTTCAAAAATACCTGCAGTTGCGGGATTGATGGCCATTGGCAATGAATAAAATTGCGAGTAATGCGCGTCAGATTGAGTATAACCTGTTACACTTGTCAATAAAACTCCTGCACTTAATAATATCTTTTTCATACTTATTGTTCTAACGGATTAATGTAACATTTCCTTTTTGTTTTCCCGACATACCATTGCTTAATGTGTATTCAAGATACCATGCAAAAACACCTGGATCTAATTGCGCTCCTTTAAAGCGTCCGTCCCATGTATTCAATTGATCACTTGATTCAAATACTTTTTGTCCGTATCGGTTATATACAACTAAATTCATTTTGGTTATTCCCGGCCCGAGAACTAAGAACGCATCGTTATTTCCGTCAGCGTTTGGTGAGAAGGCAGTTGGCACTCCTATCACATCGGTTAATTCAACATGAATAATAACGGAGTCGACATTCGCACAACCGTTGGATCCTGTTACATAAACATAATAAACAGCCGTTCCCGGACCTGTTGGCTGAATAAGTATACTTGAAAGAGTTGTGTCGCCAATAGAAGCTGTGTCAACTGTATACCATGCATAATCAACATTCGGATTATTTGCAACAACCCATGCCTGCAGACTATCACCAAGTGTTAGTGCTACTTCATCGGGGAATGCTTCAATAATAGGTAATGAATCAACAATTATTAACTGGGTTGATACATCAGTGCCATAAGCGTTAGTTGCGGTAAGTGTTATGGTAAATACACCATTTGTATCAAGATAACAGAATTGGCCCGGTTCGTCAGCCGTACTAGAGCTTGGTATTGCACCCGGAGCATCCCATAAATACGTTGTTCCGTAAATGGTTGTATTGTCCACGTCAACACATTCAAGCTGACAAATTAAAATATCGTTTACGCTAAAGCTTGCGTTTGGCGGATTACAATTTAAAACTGTAATTGGCACTGACATTGAATTTGATCCTGCTGAGTTACTTGCCGTGAGCGTTATTATAAAATTACCCCATGCATTGTAACAAATTCCGGTAGGATTTTGATTGGTATCTGAACTTGGTGTTGCGCCTGCAAAAGACCACGACCATGAAGTAGGTGCCCCTGAAGTAAGATCCGTAAAGTTCAAACAGGTTGCGTTACAAATGGTATCGTTTGCCAATATAAAGAACGGAATTGGAGGTGTAACGCAATTATTAACTGTAATGGTTACGGTCATTGTATCTGCTCCGTTTGGATCGGTAACGATCAGGGTAGCTGAATAAACACCAACGGTAGGATAACAAATTCCTGTTGGATTTGCCACTGTTGATGAAGGTGTTGAAGAACCCGGGAATGACCATGCATATGTTAAAGGAGCAGGTATTGCACTGGTTGAAGTATTGGTAAAGAAAATACAGTTGCCAAAACAAAAAGTTGTTTGGCTCGCAGTAAATGCTGCTGTTGGAGGAATACAACCAATAACGGTAATACTTGAAACAATAGTATCGGTTCCACCTGCGTTGGTAACAATAAGAGTTACGGGATGAACACCCGGAGTTGCAAAGGTAGTGGTAGCTGTTGCGCCAGTTGCCGTTGCAGGCAGTCCGCCTGTAAATATCCAATCAACTGTAGTGAACGGACCATTTGTACTTGTATTTGTAAATGTAACCGGTGTTCCTGCACAAGGGGTAACAGGCGCGTTTGTGAATGAAGCAACAGGCATTAATCCTGCTGCGGTCAATGTAACATCGTCAATAGCATACGATGGATCAGTTCCAACATTATCACCATTATTTACCCAGTCAAAACCAATTCTTACATTGGGATTTCCATTGGCCGAAGCCGGTAAAACAGCTGTGAAAGCGGTCCATTTTCCTTGACCTGAGCATCCACCGGATGTTGATTTGGGAACAACCGTAGGGCTCGACCATGTTGAGCCGTCAAAATACCAAAAAGTACCCTGGTCGATGGTACCTTGTCCGTTATGTAAAAAGTTAAATGCTATTGTAATTGTTCCGTAAAGTGAGCAGTCAATAACAGGAGATTCGCAACGCTGTGCTGTTTCGGCACCGGGCGATGCATCATAAGCGGCACCACAATCACCCGCTGGACATGCAAAGGATGCAGGTGAGCCGGGAATATTACCAACGTGAATTGTTTGATCTCCACCTGAACCACCACAACTTGTGCCACACAAAGGAACTGCATTACCATTCTCTTCACAACTCAAATACCATTTGTTGGGGAAAGAACCCTGAACACCGGTTACGGTTGTTGTCCATCCAATAATACTTGGATCGCAACCTGAACCTACGCAGGCAACACCATCAAAGGTCTCGGTATAAAAAAGTTGCGCTTGAAGCGGGCTAAGTGATGTAATCAGAAATGTGACTAAGATTAAAATTTTTTTCATGGTGTTGTATGTTTCAAAAATTTATCAAGGCGAATTTAGTTATTTTCTTCGTTGTTTAAGACAACCTTGTGACGGAATAGTTGCTTCATTTTTTTGAAGAATTTTAGGCTTACGTTAACAGCGATACTATTAAGTCTTTCAAAAGTATTTCTGAGCGTAGCCCTAAACCCGATAATTCTCCTTTTTAAAGAGTCGCTGGGCACAGGCC
>JAYUZA010000082.1:0-7453 GCA_043752145.1 Flavobacteriales bacterium | reverse complement strand
GTATTCATCGTCAAATAATCTGGCTTCGGATTATTGTTATTTTATCATTACAGGAAATAACAATGATGTTTGGGTGGGTCACCGTGGCGCACTGTCACGTATTGATGTGTTAAACTCTAAGATCAAGATCTTTGATAATGCTGATGGTATTGAGGCACATTTTAATGAGCTGGCTGCGTTCAAGGATATATATGGAAATTTGTGGTTTGGTTCCAATAAGGGGATCATGAAATTTGATCCTAAAAAGTATGTAAGTGCACCACGTCAGCCAAAAATAAATATTAAGAGTATAGTTTTATCCGATAAAATGATCGAGATCACGAAGGCGATCGATCTTTCATACGGGAACTACCGCCTCGTTATAAGTTTTATTGGAATTAATTTTAATAATCCGCAAAAAGTAAGATATAAATACATATTAAAGGGATTTGACCTTGACTGGAGTGATGTTACCGAGAGTAATCAGGCGTATTATCCCAAATTGAGCGATGGTGAATACGAGTTTATTGTTAAAGCCTGTAACGAAGATGGTGTGTTTGGTAAAACTGCAGCACGCATTAAAATACGGGTTGAGTATCCTTTTTGGAAACAATGGTGGTTCATTATCTTAAGCATTATTGTTGTAATTGGCATTGTTGCCTTAATTATTCATTTACGTGAACGAAGTCAGCGAAAGATCAGGATCTATCTGGAAACCGAATTGGAAATACGAACACGTGAATTGGTTGTGCAAAAAGGATTGGTTGATCAAAAAAACAAGGATATTACCGATAGTATAAATTACGCATATAAAATACAGTCGGGATTATTGCCCTCGATAAATGAAATTAAAAAACATCTGCCGCAGTTTTTTGTGATGTACAAACCGCGCGATATTGTAAGTGGTGATTTTTATTGGTGTAGTGTAAAGAACAATATCATGAGTATTGCGGTTGCCGATTGTACGGGACACGGAGTTCCCGGAGCTTTTATGAGTGCTATTGGTAATCTTATCCTTCGAAAAGTTGATGAGTATATTGATACGGTTGACCCGGCTAAATTCATTTCGCATGTTGACGAATATCTGGTGTCATTAATGAATCCCGATCCCGAATCACTTACGCACGATGGTATGGATATGGTATTGGTCATGCTTGATATGAAAACCGGAAAAGTTGTTTTTTCGGGTGCTAAACGTCCTGTCATCCATTTTAAAAATGATGGTACAAATGTTCTGCATAAAACAAATTTTGAATCAATTGGTGGATTTAATCAAGTAAAAACGTTCACAAATACAACTTTGCAACTTGAAATAGGGGAAACAATTTATATGTATAGTGATGGAGTAGTTGACCAGTTTGGCGGAACCGCACGGAAAAAAATAATGACCCGCGGCCTTACCGAATTATTGGAAAAAAGTGTACACATGGACCTGACTGATCAAGGCCTTTTTCTTGATAGAAGTTTCGATGCGTGGAAAGGCAACAATAATCAGGTTGATGATGTATTGGTCATGGGCATTCGTTTTACCGGATAAAAGGAAGGCAAAAATCGTTAATTTTTGTTGATTTTCAATATTTTAACTTCGTTTAACCAAAAAAACAATTCTCTTTGTAACAGACAAAGTAAAACTGGTTTAAAAAGTAAATTGTCAAAACAAGTCAAAATACTGTTTAAAAGCCATGAAAACTTTGGAAACACTTAAGCTACGCGAGTAGTATTTTTGGGCGTTTAATTCACTATAGTAAATGAAGTATTTAACACCTAAACCTGCGGTACTTGTTTTACAAGACGGAACCGTGTTCAACGGAAGTTCATGCGGAGCCATTGGTACAGCCACAGGAGAGATCGCATTCAATACCGGTATGACTGGCTATCAGGAAATTTTTACCGATCCATCGTATTACGGACAGGTATGTATCATGACCCCTTCTCATATTGGTAACTACGGAGTTCACGCTGCCGAAGTTGAATCCACAACTATTAAAATTGCCGGTCTGGTTTGTAAGAATTTTTCTTCGTTCGCTTCACGCTACGGAGAAATTGAATCGTTGCAAAAATATTTTGAACGCGATGGTAAAGTAGGTATTTGCAATGTTGATACGCGTGCGCTGGTGCGGTATATTCGCCAAAAAGGTGCTATGAATTGTATTATCTCGTCTGATAATCTAAATATCGAAGATCTGAAAAAGCAATTGAGTAAAGTTCCGTTAATGGATGGTTTGGAACTTTCGTCAAAAGTTTGTACGCGTGATGCGTATTATGCGGGTGATGAAACCTCTTCTAACAAAGTTGCGGTAATTGATTATGGCGTAAAACAAAATATAATACGTTGTTTGGTTGAACGTGGTGCATATGTAAAAGTTTATCCGATGGATGCAACACTTGAAGACATTGTGAATTGGGAGCCTGATGGAATTCTGTTAAGCAATGGACCGGGCGATCCCTCAGTTATGCATTCGAGTATTGATCTTGTTAAACGATTGGTGGAAACAAATATCCCGATTTTCGGAATTTGTTTAGGTCATCAAATCCTCGCGTTAAGTCAGGGTCTTAAAACCGAAAAAATGCACAATGGTCACCGCGGTATCAATCACCCGATTAAAAACCTTGTTACCGGAAAATGTGAAGTGACTTCCCAAAACCATGGTTTTGTCGTAAGTGCGCAAAGCGTTAGCTCAAACAAATTGATAGATGTTACACATGTTCACCTGAACGATCAAACTGTTGCGGGTATAAGCATTAAAAATAAAAAAGTGTTTTCGGTGCAATATCATCCCGAGGCTTCCCCCGGTCCTCACGATTCACGTTACTTATTTGATCAGTTCATGGAGAACATTGCTGTTGCAAAACAAAATTTAATTCAAGCTTAAATGAGACTTCGGATTTCAGAAATCAGACATCCGAAAATCACAAACAACAAACAATCCCTATTAACTATTAACGAATAACTACTATTTACTAATTACTTTTTCCTAATTACTTTAACGATGAGTGTAATAGCAAAAATTGAAGCAAGACAAATTTTAGATTCACGCGGTAACCCTACCGTTGAAGTGGATGTAATGACAGCCAATGGTATTATTGGACGCGCGGCAGTTCCAAGCGGTGCATCAACCGGTGCGCACGAAGCTGTTGAGTTACGCGATGGCGATAAAGCTAATTACATGGGAAAAGGTGTTTCAAAAGCCGTTCAAAATGTAAATACTGTAATAAATACCGAACTGAACGGATACTCAATTTTTGATCAGGGTGTACTTGATAAATTAATGATCGATCTGGATGGTTCGGCCAATAAGGCAAAACTTGGCGCCAATGCAATATTAGGTGTTTCATTAGCCATTGCCAAAGCCGCGTCTGCCGAACTGGGTTTACCTTTGTACCGCTACGTTGGAGGCGTTAGTGCCAATGTATTGCCAATACCCTTAATGAATATTTTAAACGGTGGTCAGCATGCCGACAATAAGATCGATATTCAGGAATTCATGGTTATGCCGGTTGGTGCCGATAGCTTCAGTCAATCATTGCGAATGGGAACCGAGATCTTCCATCATTTAAAAGCCGTATTGAAAAAAGCAGGACATTCTACCAATGTTGGCGATGAAGGCGGGTTCGCACCCAATTTAAATTCAAACGAGGAAGCTATTGAGGTAGTACTAAAAGCGATTGAAACCGCAGGTTATAAACCCGGAAAAGATGTGGTGATCGCTTTAGATGCTGCAGCAACCGAATTTTACGATGCTAAAAAAAAATTATACATATTTGAATCAACCGGTGCGCAAATGAGCAGCACCCAAATGGTTGATTACTGGAAAAACTGGGTTGCAAAATATCCTATTGCTTCCATTGAAGACGGAATGGCCGAAGATGATTGGGATGGATGGAAATTACTGACCGATGCTGTTGGTAAAAAATGTCAGTTGGTTGGTGATGATCTTTTTGTAACTAACGTCACCCGCCTTAACGAAGGAATAAGAAAAGGAATTGCCAATTCAATTTTAGTCAAAGTAAATCAGATCGGGACCTTGAGCGAAACCATTGCAGCTGTAACAATGGCGAAGGAAAGTAGCTATACCAGTATCATGAGTCACCGTTCGGGCGAAACCGAAGACACGACCATTGCCGATCTTGCAGTTGCTTTAAATACCGGACAAATTAAAACCGGGTCTGCTTCACGCAGCGACAGGATCGCGAAATACAATCAGTTATTGCGTATAGAAGAAGGTTTGGGCAATTCGGCTGTATTTAAAGGAAGAGAATTTAAGTATTTGGGATAGAAACGAATAACTTTACCATTAATTTGTGTAAGAGAAAATAGTTGAACAAGAAATCATTTAATGGGAACAAAAGTTAAACCATACAATAGCGAAAAGACCAAGAAGGAAGAGGTTGCGCAAATGTTCAATAACATTAGCGGCAAGTATGATTTTTTGAATCATTTTTTTTCATTTGGGATCGATAAACGTTGGCGCAAAAAGGTGATCAAAGCTTTAAGACCAAATAATCCTAAAATTATTCTCGACATTGCAACCGGTACAGGTGATTTTGCCATTGCGGCCTTAAAATTAGATCCCGAAAAGGTAATTGGTATTGATATTTCAACCGGCATGCTTGAAAAGGGAAGAGAAAAAATTAAAAAGATCAACCAGCACCCGAAAATCGAATTATTTGAAGGTGATAGCGAAAATATTCAATATAGCAACGATTATTTTGACGCTATTACCGTTGGATTTGG
The DNA here is from genome assembly GCA_043752145.1 of Flavobacteriales bacterium. Taxonomy (GTDB): domain Bacteria; phylum Bacteroidota; class Bacteroidia; order Flavobacteriales_D; family UBA2798; genus DASPJQ01. The sequence continues at coordinate 2,739 of JAYUZA010000082.1, read as the reverse complement.
CGTACGCAATTTTGAAAATTTGAAAAAGGGCTTGGCCGAAATGTTACGCGTTTTAAAACCTGGTGGTATGGCTATGATCCTTGAATTCTCCAAGCCTAAAAAATTTCCAATAAAACAACTTTTCGGTTTTTATTCAAAACGAATAATGCCCTTTTTCGGGCGTAAAATTTCAAAGGACGCAAGGGCCTATGCCTATCTGCCTGAGTCGGTTCAGGCCTTCCCCGAAGGCGAGGAAATGAGGCAAATATTGCTTGAAATTGGGTTTATAACGGTCGAGATCAGGCCGGTTTCTGGTGGAATTGCCACAATTTACACGGCACGAAAATAAAATAAGCGTAATTTCGTTATAAACCTGTTGGTTAGGAGTATGCGCAGCGTAGTAGTCGGTATAATTTTATGCATTGTTTGTTCGGTATCTTTTGGTCAGGAAAAGAAGCCCGAAAATTTGCCGCGCTTTGACGGAAGGAAATATCATTTCGGATTTGTTCTATCGGTCAATTCGGCAACCTACTACATGACCTTTAAAAATGATAATAGTTTCAGCGATTCAATTACAAATATTTTATTGGAACGTGAACCCGGTTTTGATCTTAACATCGTGGGATCGTTCAATCCAACACCCAACATTAATTTTAGGTTTACACCAGGTTTGGCATTTCAGGAACGTTCACTTACTTATTCGATTTATAAGACTGACACAACCAATAAAACCTATTTAAAAAAAATTGAATCAACCTATTTAAATTTTCCTTTCTATTTGAAATTACGCACCAACCGTATCAATAATTTTGCTGCGTATGCTATTGGTGGAGCCTATTGGGGATTGGATATGGCCAACAACAAGGATCTGGAAAATAACGGATCAATGGAGCAACTCACCATTAAAACAACCAAGTCCGACTGGGGATATAGTGTTGGCGGTGGTTTCGATTTTTTTCTTCCGTATTTTAAATTCGGTATCGAGTTCAAATACAACGTTGGTATGAAAAATATTTTTAAGCAGGACAATACTTATTTTGCCTATCCCATCAATAGTATTCGCACCGGAAGCTGGGTGTTTTCGCTTACGTTCGAAGGTTAGTCAGTTAATCAGTTCTAGTTTAGCTCTACCATAATTTGTCTTTCTAACGAATCGCTGAACGCTGGCGCGTTTCTAATTCCGAGTTGAGGAACCACCAACAGTCGTTTCAAACGTTGATTTTCCGCCAACGATCATATCACAAAATTATTTTACCGTAAAATAATTTTTTATGACCTCGTTTTTATTTCATGAGGTCAAAGTCCGCTTTTATTGTTTTAATGTTCTCTTGCGTAACTGTTTTTTCGCAGGTAGAAAAGCCGATGGATCCTCTTAGATTAGATTCGCATGACTTTAATTACGGTTTCATGATCTCATTGAATCAGGGAAGTTATCATATTAAAGAGTCAAATTCTTTACCTGATACAGTAAATGTAAAAGTAAAAGACGAGCCCGGATTCAACATTGGCATTATATCTTTAGTAAGGTTAAATAAAAATGTATGGTTCAGGTTTAACCCCGGTCTTAGTTTTGAGGAACGAAGGTTGCTTTATGGCATTAACAATAAAAGTAATTTAGCATCGGTCGGATTTCAACGTGTGGAATCAACGAATTTGAGTTTACCGGTGCATTTGAAAATTGCTACAAGGAGAATAGAAAATGTTAGACCATTTATATTATGTGGAGGCTTTTATACTATTGATATGCGAAGCAGTAAGGTGGCTTTACAGAACAAAATAACCTGTGAAACCGACCTTGGCTACGGACTTGGATTTGGCTGTGATTTTTACCTTGAATATTTTAAGTTCGGACTTGAACTTAAATATAATGAAGGAACAAAGAATATACTTTTGCAACAAAATAATTTTGTAACAGCTCCCTTAGAGTCGATTAAAACACGGTCTTTTGTTTTCTCACTCACGTTTGAAGGATAATCAGTTTACGAGTTCCAAATTTCTAGTTTCTAGTTCCCGGTTTTGTTGCTATAGATCAGTAACTCGAAACTTTTCGCTACTTTAGCGCCATGGTTAAAGACCTCGACATAGTTGTTACCCCCGAAATCGCTTACGATCCGCTTGTACTGAAACAATTCGTTTCTCAGCATACACGCATAAAATTACAGGAAATTAATGAAGTAGTTGTGCATAAGCGCAGCGTTGACGCGCGCAGTAAATATGTTAAGATCAATCTTAAAATTTCGATATACATCAAAGAAAATCCACCTGAGAAAAAAGCAATATACAAAGCGCAAAATGTTTCAGGCAAAAAAGAAGTACATATTATTGGCGCGGGTCCGGCTGGGTTATTCGCGGCTTTGCAATTAATAGAATTGGGTTTGAAGCCGGTAATTTTTGAACGTGGAAAAAATGTAAGTGAACGAAGAAGAGATCTTGCGGCTTTAACAAAAGAACATATTGTAAATCCCGATTCCAATTATTGTTTTGGTGAGGGCGGAGCAGGAACCTATAGTGATGGAAAATTATATACCCGTTCAACCAAGCGTGGTAGTGTTGATCAGGTATTGGAATGGTTGATCTATCACGGTGCCGAGAATGAAATTAATGTTGATGCGCATCCGCATATCGGTACAAATAAATTGCCGGGGATCATTGAAAACATTCGTGCAACGATTTTAGAATGTGGTGGCGAAATTCATTTCAATTCGAAAGTATCGGCCATTAATGAAAAAAATGGCTGTGTTAGTTCGGTTCAGATCAATG
>JAYUZA010000081.1:0-7484 GCA_043752145.1 Flavobacteriales bacterium | reverse complement strand
GCCCGGATCAAAATTCTTGAAACTATAAGCTTTGTCATAAACCTGCATGGAAATAAATTCACCGTTTACTTTGTTTTGAATTTCGGCACGCCTTGGCATAAAGTTTCGCCACAAGTCAATGGTCTTGTTTTGCACAAGCGACATTGAAATATGATTTCCAATTAATTTTTTTTCGGGTACGCTTAAAATCTTTGGCTGCATTGCTAATTAATAATTGAACATTAATAATTTAATCAGTAAGATCATTTAATTTTTGAACCAGCTCTCTGGTAAGCGTATTGTAATACCGTTTCATTTTATAACTCCCCACCCACTGTATTCCTCTTACGGCATTAGTTAAAAAAACCTCATCGGCTACCAATAAGTTTTGTGGATTTAAACTACACTCGTACACTTTTAGTTTATTCGCCAAAGCAATATTGATAATTTGCATACGCATAACGCCCGCCAAACATCCATCGCTCAAAGCGGGTGTGTACAAAACACCATTGCATATCATGAATAAATTGGAATTAGAACTCTCAATAATATTTCCTTTATCGTTCACAATTAAGGTATCGTCATATTTATTTTGTCGCGCATAAATACCGGCCATGATGTACAATAAACTATTGCAAGTTTTGTAAATGGATAATTTATTTACCGGCTTACGCATTTCGGGATACAATTCAATGTGAAATCCTTCTTCGTTCAATACATAAATATTGGATGAATATGCATACGTTTCAATTACATATCCCACACCATTATCATCGGGAGTATATGTTCCGCCTGAATTTCTGAAAAGCGTTAAACGGCATTTCCCGCCTTCAGGTAAATTATTCTTCGCAATTAATTCGCTTACCTGCTTTTTAAAATATTCATGATTGTGTGTTGGCGGCACTTGCATTTTAAGCGCCTCGGCCGCGTCAAGCAATCGCGCTATATGCGACTCTAAAAACATTGGCTTTCCATTCTTGATACGAATACTTTCAAACAAACCATCGCCATACATAAAGGCACGATTGTCACCTTTAATGAAACCCTGATCTTGCGGGCAAAGCACACCATTAAGGTTTGAAAACATTACAGGGAGTATTTAGTTTATTTGTTCAATAATACTAAATAAAGGTGAATTAGAAGTTAAAAGCACCGAATTTATTCCCGCTTTTTTTGCGGCTTCCATATCCCGATCTCTGTCCCCTATCAAATAACTGGCCTTAACATCAAGCTTATAGAGATAAATAGCGCGTTCCAACAACAATGAATCGGGCTTGCGGCAAAGGCAAAGCGAGGAATCGGGGTGATGCACACAAATGAAATAACGCTCAAATGAAACATCGTATTTTTTAAGGTAATTGTCCAGTGTTTTGTGCAGTTCAACAACAATTTCCTTAGGGTACAAACCCTTACCAACGCCCCCCTGATTGGTTATCACAAAAAATGTATAGCCCCGCTTTTTCATTTCGGCCATAAACTCCCCTACCCCAGGAAGTATCATAAATTTTTCGGGCGTAAAGGTGTACTCACCATCCTCATGAATGATGATCCCATCGCGATCAAAAAATATAGCTTTATTGGAATACATCTTTTACTTGTGCAATAAAATCAGTCATGATCTGCCTGTCTATTAATAACGTAAAAACAAATCCATATAACGCACCGTAAATATGCGCATCGTGGGCTATATTGGTACGTCCGCGTCTGCTCAAATAATATTCGGAGGCAAGAATTAAAATACCAAAAACAATGGCAGGCAGACCCGGCAAAAAAGCTAATCCTAAAGGCTCAAATGGCATTAGGGCAATATACGAAAACACCAAACCTGTGGTTCCACCCGAAGCGCCAATTGATGTATACATGATATTATCCTTGTGCTTGTAGTACGCGGGCAAGGTTCCAAACAATATGGCACCAAAATACAAGAGCACAAAATAATAAAGGCCAATACTACCGTATTCCTTGTAAAAATAAGCTTCAAGCCCCCGACCAAAATTATACAAAACAAACATGTTAAAGAACAAATGAAGGAAATCGGCATGTATAAATCCATGCGTAATAAAACGGTACGCTTCCGCCTTGTTTCGCTTTATATCATACGGTCGATACGAGAGGCGCACGAACCAAGTACGATTTTCGTAAGCGTAAAATGAAATTAAACAAGTAACGATAACAAGTAAAAGTGTATAGGAAAAATGCACCTAGTTACGTTTTAATTTATAATCAATAACCAATTGAGGATTAAAGCTACCCTTATCCGCTATCTCGATTTTTTGCTCAAAGTTCTCAAATTCGTCAATGTGTATAGTCACTTTATACACTCCCGGTTTTAAGGCCATCACGTAATGCATGGTGGCAGGGTTGGGCAAATACTCGCCCACTATATCACCGTTACGCATATCTTCCACAATCATAATCAATCCACTCAACATTTCGCCTTCCTTTTTTTCGGCATCCACTAATCCTGTGATAATCGAAAGTTGTTCCTCCACTTCTTCAAAAGTAACACGACAAATATCATTGCTGCTTTTTTCGGTAAGGCGCGAAACATAACCATAACGACCATTGCTCGAAAAATTCAAATTCATATCGTCAAATAAAGTATTTACCGGATATCCAACATTGGTTGGTTTTACAAAACGTAAAACACGCTCATCCCATTCGGCCTTAAAAATATCATAGCCTCCAATAGATGCATGTCCCTTTGAACTGAAAAATAAAAATTTTCCATCATGTGAAAGATTTGGAAAATCTTCGTCATACATGGTATTTATCTCAGGGCCCAAATTTTGCGGCACTGCCCATTTACCGGTTGGTGATTTTCGAATTACATAAATATCAATGCCCCCAAATCCACCCGGACGATCAGATGCAAAATAAATTTCATTGGTAGTTAAGCCAAAAGTTGCCGCTATTTCATGGTACTTTCCACTGCGCATGGCTTTGGGTAATTTTTCGTATGAAATAACTTTTCCGTCTTTAAGATTGGCAATTTTCAAACTTGCGTTCCCCGCTTTGTCTGTCAAACTTAAAATACCTTTCGAGCCGTCAACACTTAAACCCACAATTTCTTCATCAAATTCGGGATCATTCACATTTCCTTCCAGGGGCTTTGCTTCGCTAAACTTTCCATCCACCACCCTTGAATAAAAAATATTGGCTGTATAATCACCGTTCTCTTTTTCAATACTTCCGTCATTTCTGCGCGAATTGAAATATAAAATTGATTCCTCTCCATTAGTAAATGGATAATAATCCTTAAACACCGAGTTAAGGTCTTGTCCTAAATTATCAATGGTCACATCTATTTGATAAGGTAAAAGCACGCGGGCATCCTGGCAATAATCCAATTCATGTCCTGCATCGGCTTTATTGGTTGGTGTAATTAACGTTGACGTTAAGCAAATGGTAAATTCTTTTTCGGCATCATCAAAACGCTGCTCAAATGCCAAAGCTCTTCCATACAAATAATGAGCATTGCCATCGTTCGGGTTTTTCTCCAAAAATTTCTCCAACAGCTCAACGGCAGCTTTTTTCGAATAACTCGACCCATTAAGGACCGAAACAGCCATTCTATAGATCTGTTCTGACGATAATTTCTCGATCGGATAGGCCGAATACAGGTTATATGCCTCGTCAAAGTTGGATTTAACAAACATTTTATCAGCATCGTTCTGCGCCTGTAAGCTTAACACCGAGCTAACACACGCAATAACAAAGGTATACTTAGTCAAAATTCGTTTAATCATAACTTGTTCAAAAACAGGGCTAAATTACAAAACTTCAGACTAAGTTTTTATATCCTTAAATCTTTATATTTGCCACTTATTAAAAACATGGCTAAGAAAACTACATTTTTAAAGGAATTTTTCAAAGAGAAAAAAACTGTTGGGGCCATTGCTCCTAGCTCCAAAATACTGGTAAAAAGCATGTTAAACAAGCTTGACGTTGAAAATGCCAAGGTAATTGTTGAGTATGGTCCGGGTACAGGACCTTTTACTATCGAGGTTTTAAGACGCATGGGGCCCGATGCCAAATTGCTTGTATTTGAAACACAGGAGTCGTTTTGTGAAATACTTAGAGAAAAAATTCAGGACAATCGTTTGGAGATCATCAACGATTCGGCCGAAAAAATTGGCGAGTATTTACATAAATTCGGGTTCGAAGATGCTGATATAATTATTTCATCACTTCCATTTACAGTGATCCCAAATCCCGCCAAAACAAATATCTTAAACAATACAGTGAAGTTCCTTAATCGTAAAGGAATTTTTACCCAATACCAATACAGTTTAAACGCGCATAAATTATTGAAGGCGCGATTCAAGAATGTGAAAGTAAAATTCTCACCATTCAATTTGCCTCCCGCATTTGTGTATACGTGTAAGCCGTAATTAGATTTTCGATTTCTGATTTCTGATCTTTAATGGCTGCCTCCCTGCAGCAGAACTCAAAATTATTGCCGATCAAAAAATATTTCTGCGATCGTTCGCTTCAGGGTCGGGTCATCGCCTTTACTCCTCACTCATGAGTACATTCGTTGCGGGGTACCGGCTCTACCCCTGGCAGATATCATTCGTAAAAATACTCCGCCCTTAATTCTACTTTTAAAAAGAATTTTTCAGTGGGCAACTCCTTTAAAAGGAGGATGGAGTTTCTACTAAAATTAATTTTACGAAAATTTCAATCCCCCTTTGTAAAAAAAAAGGGGGGGCTGCTTAAAAACCAGGTTCAAAAAAAAATAAAGGCCGGGGGATTTTTTATCGTGAGAAAATAAAAAAAACCGAATCAAATGATTCGGGTTTTTTATTGCCTTATGCCTTTTGGCTTATGTCTTTATTTAACAACAACCTTACAAACACTAATTCCTGTTTCTGAAACAACTTTTACCAAATATGTTCCTGATTGGTACATTGAAGCGTCAAAGAATACTTTCTTATTGGCGTTAGTCACCGTTCCGTTATACAATACCTCAACCTGTTGCGCTAAAATGTTTTGAAGGGTAACGGTAATGTTCCCATTCATATTTCCATTAAGATCAATGCAGGTAATTGCTCCCGCAGGATTTGGAAAAACATTAATACTAACCATTCCATTATTCTCAGGAACTGTTACAGGAGCCAATACATAAAAATCAAATGTTCCACCTGGTGCAACCATTGGTCGCACCTGTATTTTTCCACTCACCGCATTTCCTTGTATATAATATTTGATATGTGTTCCAACAACCTGTGCCGGAATTTGTGCCGAATAATCATCGCCACTCACAAACACCATGGCAACCGGAGTATAAATTGCACCTTCATCGGTACTATAGTACAAAGTAGCACCCGCAATTCCCGAGCGGTGTTTAACCAATGCTGTAACGGTGTAAGGGTTAACGTCATCATACGTATCATCCAATTCCTGGTGACTGATCAACAACGGATCGGCAACGCCAATATTATTGGTAATGCAATGAATTGCTCCGCTTTGGCTGATAAGATTTGCTCCGCTATTATCCACATCAATAAACTTAATGGTATAACCGGGATATGTTTCTTCTAAAATTCGTTGAGCAGTGGTATCATACTCTACTCGGTAACCGGGAACAATGATTGTTTTATTTACTATAACATGGTTAGCGTATGTTCTGTAATATCCTCCTGCAGCCGGATAACTTCCACCGGTACTTGGTGGTTGTGGTATGCGCACAACTTTGTATGGTGTTCCAAACATTGAGTTATAATTAGCTTGCACGTATGCCAGATTTGCCTCAATTTGCGGCCCGTCCGATTCGCCAACCGGATACTCACCCCAGATCAAGGTTTCTTCGTTTGCTAATTTCATATGCATATCAATATGGTGAATTCCGTCATACGGCAAAGTCGGCATCTTTATATAACGGTTAATTCCCATAAAATCATTCATAATTCCGTCAACCTGTGTCGAAGTGTGATTTGGGTACACCAAACCATAATCGCCCGTTCCATCATTCTCGTCTAAAATTAATTCCGATGCAAAAGCGGTTCCAAATCCATCAACCATCCAGTTTCCTCCTGTATTCATTATATTATTTGGTGCGGTGGTTGTACTGTAAAGCGGAATACCGAAATAAGCTGCATGCTGCTCGGGCATTACATCATCATCGGGACGCGGGCGATTGTATATCCATTCAACCAATGCACACGAATCAACATCATCGGTATAAATTGTGTGTCCTGCGTAATCACGTATCCAAATACTGTTATATGGCACCTCGATGTATCGAACATTTGTCAATGGAATTCCATCGGTGGTAAGGTCGGTCTTCACAACATTTGAATCGGTACAAGCTACCAATACCAAACATTCTTCCTGTGCATGATCAATTATTTGACGAACTATACTTTGATATCCTGTATAGGTAACAACAATTGCTCTCAACTCTTCCCATTGCGCCATGGTACGTACAGCACCCGGAGGAGGCGTTGTTAAACCACGCGTAGTTGGAAATACATATTCACCTTTTGCAAAAATAGTTGCTTCGGCTTCCGAAAGTCCTTTGGGTAATTGCGCAAAAACAACCTGCGACAAACACATCGCTAATAAGGTGATGAATTGTGGTCTGTAAAAATATTTCATGATAACCTGTTTTATGTACTAAATGTATTCATTCTTTCAACCTTAATGACCGAAATTACACCAATGGTATAAAAATTAAAACAATGGCTTTTTAATGGCTCATTGCATCTGTTATAATCTTGCCTTTACCAAAGTTAGCCGATAAACCAAGAATATGCGCCACTGTTTTGTGAATATCAATTTGCTCATACAACTCGTTAATGATAACGTCTTTTTTAAAATCCGGACCTGCCACAAACAAATTAATGCGCCTACAACCCACACAATTATCGCCATGACTTACAAAGCCATCGGCATTTCCATCAATATGTCTTCCATGATCATTGGTAACAATAAACATGGTTTGATCCTTGTAATAACTGCTTGCCTGCAAAATATTCCAAATTTCCAACGCAAAAGCATCGCCAGCGATAATGCCGTTTAAATATCCCGTCCAATCATTGTTGTGTCCCGATACATCAGGCTCTTTTAATTGAATAAATAAAAAATCGGGTTGATCGGCAACTAATTTATCGCGTACATGGGCCATGGTTACCGAATCAAGGCGGTAACCGCTACCCCAGCCGCTAATACCGCAATCGGTTACTGCCTGGTGTTTTCCCGCATAGTCTGATTGTATACAATTGGTTAAAACCTGAATTTTATCTTTACTGGTAATAACCTGTGTTTTTGAAGAAGGATATTTTTCTAAAAATAATTGCGGTAATCCTGGATAATTGGGTAATTCACTTCCATCATTGGCTATATCCTGATAATTTCCTGTTAACACTGCTGTATGACCGGGAATTGTGGACGTTGGACCGTTATTATAAAAGTTGGAAAAATTGCAACCTTGCGCTTTTAATTCATTGTATAAATGCGGAACATATTGATGCGTAGGGTCTCCTCCCGTTTCGGTCCAG
>JAYUZA010000080.1:0-7485 GCA_043752145.1 Flavobacteriales bacterium | reverse complement strand
GTAACAGCGTAATTCAGATAAGAATTTATGGCACAAAAAATAAGAATAAAATTAAAGTCCTACGATCACAGCTTGGTTGACAAGTCTGCTGAGAAAATTGTTAAGACTGTGAAAGCTACCGGTGCGGTGGTTAGCGGACCAATTCCGTTACCAACGAACAAACAAATTTACACGGTACTACGTTCACCACACGTTAACAAAAAAGCGCGTGAGCAATTCCAGTTAAGTTCTTACAAGCGCTTAATGGATATTTACAGCTCATCGGCTAAAACGGTTGACGCGTTAATGAAACTTGAATTACCAAGTGGTGTTGAGGTAGAGATCAAAGTTTAGTTAAGTAAAAAGTAAACAAATAAAATAAAATAAACTCCAAAAAATGGCAGGTTTAATAGGAAAAAAAATAGGAATGACTAGCATCTTTAGTGCCGAGGGTAAGAACATACCATGCACGTTAGTGGAGACTGGTCCTTGTGTTGTTACACAAGTTAAAACTGTTGAAAAAGACGGTTACACTGCAGTACAAATAGGTTTTGGCGAACGCAAAGAAAAGCACACCACTTCGGCTCTTATGGGTCACTTTAAAAAAGCGGGTGTTACACCAAAACGTAAATTGGCTGAATTTCATGGTTTCCAGAACGAATTAGCTGTAGGCACTGAGCTTAAAGCTGACTTCTTTGCAGAAGGTGAATTCGTAGACGTTACCGGAAGAACTATTGGAAAAGGATTCCAGGGTGTTGTTAAACGTCACCATTTTGGTGGTGTTGGTGGACAAACACATGGTCAACATAACCGTTTACGTGCACCGGGTTCAATGGGCGCTTGCTCTTTTCCAGGTCGTGTATTTAAAGGAAAAAAATTGGGTGGCCGTATGGGTAACACTCAGGTTAAAATAAAAAATTTACAGGTTGTACGCGTTTTGGCTGATAAGAATATTCTTGTTATCAAAGGTTCAGTACCGGGTCCAAAAGGTTCAATTCTTAAAATAGAGAAATAACATGGAAGCAGCAGTATTGAATATACAAGGTAAAGAAACCGGACGTAAAGTAAAACTTGACGCTGGTATCTTTGGAATCGAACCGAACGATCACGCTATCTACTTAGACGTTAAACAAATTCTTGCAAACAAACGTCAGGGAACTTCCAAAGCAAAACAACGTGCCGAAGTTGCTGGTTCAACCCGCAAACTTCACCGTCAAAAAGGAACCGGTGGTTCTCGTAAAGGAAGTATCAAAAATCCATTATACAAACAAGGTGGAACTATTCACGGTCCTGTACCGCGCGATTACCATTTTAAATTGAATAAAAAAGTTAAGAAACTTGCACGTAAATCGGCTTTAGCGCACAAAGCAAAAGACAATGGTATTTTAGTGGTTGAGGATCTTAAAGCAAATAAAACAAAAGAGTTTGTATCAATTCTTAAGAACTTAAAAGCAGAAGGACGTAACTCATTAGTTGTTGTTTCATCACACAACGAAGGTTTATATCTTGCTTCACGCAATATTCAAAAAACAAGCCTTATCGTTGCAAGTCAGCTTAACACGTATGATATCATGCGTGCCCATAATCTGATCATAACCGAAGGTAGTGTAAGTGAAATTGAAAAACTATTTAACAATTGATTTTATGGCGAACATTATTATAAAACCGATCATTTCTGAAAAAGTAACGATGTTGACCGAAAAGTGGAACCGTTACGGATTTTGGGTTGACCGTAAGGCTAACAAGATCGAGATTAAAAAAGCAGTCGAAAAACATTTCAATGTAACAGTTGAAAATGTAAATACAATGGTAACAGGTGGCGGCAGAAAAAATGCAAAGCAAACCAACCGTGGTATTTCCGAAGCAGCAGCTCCGGTTCGCAAAAAAGCGATCGTAACCGTGAAGCAAGGCGACATTATTGATTTATTTGGTAACATTTAAGAATAAGAACAAATGGGATTAAAAAAGTTTAGACCAACCAGTGCAGGAACACGCCACCGTACTTTGTCAACATTTGACGAGATCACGGAGTCGAAACCTGAGAAGTCGTTGTTGGTAGTTCAAAAAAGATCAGGCGGAAGAAATAACTCCGGAAAAATGACCATGCGCTATATAGGCGGTGGACATAAAAAAATGTTCCGTATAATTGATTTTAAACGCGCAAAACATACGGTAGCTGCTACAGTTAAAACAATTGAGTACGATCCGAATCGTAGTGCTCGTATTGCTTTGATCGTTTATGTTGATGGTTTAAAAAATTATATCATTGCCCCACACGGTTTAAAAGTGGGTCAAAAAATAGTTAGTGGAAAAGGCGCTGCTCCTGAAATAGGAAATGCACTTTTCTTAAGTGAAATTCCGTTGGGAACAATTATTCACAACATTGAATTGCAACCGGGCAAAGGTGCTGCGTTAGCGCGTGGTGCAGGAGCGTATGGTCAGTTAGCTGCACGTGATGGAAAATATGCTACCGTAAAATTACCTTCGGGTGAAACGCGTTTGGTATTGTGTACATGTATGGCGGTTATTGGTGCAGTTTCAAATCCTGAAAACAATTTGGTTCGTGCCGGTAAAGCTGGTCGTAACCGTTGGTTGGGAATTCGTCCGCGTGTTCGTGGTGTTGCCATGAATCCGGTTGATCACCCAATGGGTGGTGGTGAAGGTCGTGCTTCGGGTGGTCACCCTCGTTCACGTAAAGGCCTACCTGCTAAAGGTTATAAAACTCGCAGACCTAAAAAGCAAACGAGTAAGTTAATTATAGAAAAGAGAAAAAAATAATTTAAGATAGATTAAAAAATGGGTCGTTCATTAAAAAAGCCACCGTATGTGCACCACACGTTAACCAAACGTGCAGCTGAAGCGCAATCATCAGGAAAGAAAAATGTGATCAAAACATGGTCGCGTGGTTCTGTAATTATTCCTGACTTTGTTGGAATAACTTTCGCGGTACACAATGGCAATAAATTCATTCCTGTTTACGTAACAGAAAACATGGTAGGTCACAAACTGGGTGAATTTTCACCAACGCGTACGTACCGTGGACACGCAGGAAATAACAAAAAAGACAAAGCCGTAGCTAAAAAATAGTAATTGACCAATGGGAGCAAGAAAAAGAACTAAAGCTGAAGAAATTCAGGAAAGCAGAAAGACCTTAGGTCTGGCTGTGTTGCGCGATTGCCCTTCTTCGCCACGTAAAATGAGAACACTTGCTGATCTTATTCGCGGTATGGAAGTTTTAAAAGCAATTCACGTATTGAAGCATAACCCGAAACACAGCTCTAAGAATTTAGAGAAGTTATTGAATTCGGCTGTGCACAATTGGATGGCAAAGAACGGAAACCAAAATCCGGATAACCTTGTAGTAAAAACAGTAATGGTTGACAGTGCCCGTGTGTTAAAACGTATTCGTACAGCTCCGCAAGGACGTGCGAACCGTATTCGCAAACGTTCAAATCACGTTACAATTGTAGTTGACAACGCATAATTTTATAAGAGAATAAATGGGACAAAAATGTAATCCAATAGGTAACAGACTAGGCTTCATCAAAGGATGGGATTCAAACTGGTATGGCGGTCGTAAATATGCCGACAAATTAATTGAAGACGAAACTATCCGTAAATATTTGATGGCTCGTTTACGCAAAGCAAGTATTGCAAAAATTGTAATTGAGCGTACCTTAAAATTAATTACCGTAACAATTAATACTGCCCGTCCGGGAGTTATCATTGGTAAAGGTGGTCAGGAAGTTGATAAATTAAAGGAAGAATTAAAAAAACTTACCGGTAAGGAAATACAAATCAATATCTACGAAATTAAGCGTCCTGAATTAGATGCACGTTTAGTTGCCGATGGTATTGCACGTCAAATTGAGGCGCGTATCTCATACCGTAGAGCTATAAAAATGTCAATTGCTTCAGCTATCCGTATGGGTGCCGAAGGAATTAAAGTAACAATAGGCGGACGTTTGAATGGAGCTGAAATGGCACGTTCTGAATCGTTCAAAGATGGTCGTATTCCATTGCACACATTGCGTGCTGATATTGATTATGCATTGGGCGAAGCGTTAACCACCTATGGTTTATTAGGAATAAAAGTTTGGATCTGTAAGGGTGAAGTATATGGTAAGCGTGATCTTTCACCAAATTTTGGTGCAAACAAAGCCTTAGCAACTGCACAAGGTGGTGGTGGTGGAGGTAGTAAGCCAGGCAACGACCGCGACCGCAAGTTCAGAGGAAACAATAATAACAAAGGAAAAAGAAAATAATTTTTTAAGATAAGATAGTCATGTTACAACCAAAGAGACAGAAGTTCAGAAAAATGCACAAAGGCAAAATGAAGGGCAACGCTAAGCGCGGTTCTACAATTGCTTTTGGATCATTTGCTATCAAATCAATGGACATGGTGTGGATCACTTCACGCCAAATTGAAGCAGCTCGTATTGCGGTTACACGTTTTATGAAAAGAGAAGGAAAAGTTTGGATCCGTATTTTTCCAGATAAACCAATTACCAAAAAACCTTTAGAGGTTCGTATGGGTAAAGGTAAAGGTGCTCCCGAATATTTTGTGGCTGTGGTAAAACCGGGTCGTATCATATTTGAAGTGGATGGCGTTTCAAAAGAAACAGCTGTTGAAGCAATGCGTTTGGCGGCACAAAAACTTCCGGTACGTACGAAGTTTGTTACACGTCACGATTACGAATTAGCAAAATAATAAATAGTACAGATGAAAAATAGTGAAATAGCCGCGCTTACAGTTGATGAATTAAAATCAAAAGCTGCAGAATTACGCGCTACAATGGATAAGATGGTTTTGAACCACGCAATTACGCCTCTTGAAAACCCGTTAACCATACGTGCTACAAGAAAACAAATTGCACGTGTAAATACCGAATTAACAAAAAAATTAACAGCTTCAAAATAAAGTTATGGCTGAGAAAATAGCAATAGAAAGAAACGACAGAAAAGAAAAAGTCGGAGTTGTAGTAAGCAACAAAATGACAAAATCAATTACGGTTGCAGTACAACGCCAGATCATTCATGGTAAGTACGGTAAGTATTTGAAAAAAACCAGTAAATTTTATGCTCATGATGAAAAAAATGAGTGTGGAATTGGTGATACTGTCAAGATCGCTGAAACACGTCCGATCAGCAAATTAAAATGCTGGAGATTGGTTGAAATAATTGAAAAAGCTAAGTAATATTTAAAGAAGATGATACAACAAGAATCACGTTTATCAGTTGCCGATAACAGCGGAGCCAAAGAAGTTCTTTGCATTCGTGTGTTGGGTGGTACTAAAAGACGATACGCATCAATAGGTGATAAAATTATCGTTTCTGTGAAGGATGCAATTCCTGCAGGAAATATTAAAAAGGGAGCGGTTTCTACAGCAGTAATTGTTCGCACCAGAAAAGAAGTTAGACGTAATGACGGATCGTATATTCGTTTTGATGATAACGCAGTAGTGTTATTGAATCAAGCCGGTGAGATGCGTGGTACACGTATATTCGGACCTGTGGCGCGTGAGTTGAGAGAAAAGCAATACATGAAAATTGTTTCGTTAGCACCCGAAGTAATTTAATTATAGAAAAGGTTATGCAAAAGAAATTACACATAAAAAAAGGCGATACAGTTGCAGTTATTGCCGGAGAAGAAAAAGGCAAGCAAGGCAAAATTATTTCGGTTGACCGTGATAAATTGCGTGCTAAAGTTGAAGGCCTTAACATGATAAAAAAACATTCAAAACCTTCGGCAAAAAGTCCGCAGGGAGGAATAATTGAAGAAGAAGCAGGGATTCATATCTCAAACTTAATGCTTGTTGTAGGTGGTAAGGCTACACGCATAGGCCGTAAGGTTGAAGGTGATAAAATGGTTCGCTATTCAAAAAAGACTAAGGAGGTTATAAAATAAAATGAAATACGTTCCACGCCTTAAAGAAAAGTACAAGACCGAAGTAATTCCGTCTTTACAAAAGAAGTTCAATTACGGTAATGTAATGGAAGTTCCTAAATTGAAAAAGATCTGTATCAACCAGGGTATTGGTGATGCAGTTGGTGATAAGAAGTTAATTGAAAACGCTTTGAAAGACCTTACAATTATTGTTGGTCAAAAAGCGGTCCCTACAAAATCACGTAAGGATATTTCGAACTTCAAATTGCGTAAAGGAGTAAACATCGGAACCCGCGTAACATTGCGTGGTGTGATGATGTACGAATTCCTTGATCGTTTAATTTCTGTTTCATTACCACGTACACGTGACTTCAGAGGTGTTAATCCGAAAGGATTTGACGGCAGCGGAAACTTCACGTTCGGTATTAAAGAACATATTATTTTCCCTGAAATGGATATTGATAAAGTTCCTAAAATATTGGGTATGGATGTAACGTTCGTAACCAGCGCAAAAACAAACGAAGAAGCACAAGCATTAATTACTGAGTTCGGTTTTCCGTTCACAAAAAAAGACACTAAATAATGGCAAAAGAATCAATGAAAGCACGCGATAAAAAGCGTACAAAATTAGTAGCGCAATACGCCACCAGACGTGCAGCATTAAAAAAAGCATTGTTGGCCGGTGATCCTGAAGCAATGAAAAAATTGCAGGAGCTTCCAAAAAATTCGTCAAAGGTGCGTAAACGTAACCGTTGTCAAATTACAGGACGTCCACGCGGTTATATGCGTCAGTTCGGTGTATCAAGGATCGTTTTCCGCGATATGGCATTGATGGGAAAAATTCCGGGTGTAACAAAAGCAAGTTGGTAATAAAAAATATAGAATAAGAAATTATGACAACCGATCCAATAGCAGATTTTTTGACGCGTGTGCGCAACGCCATCAAGGCAAACCATAAAGTGGTTGAAGTGCCTGCGTCAAATTTAAAAAAGGAGTTAACAAAAATACTTTTTGAAAAAGGGTATATACTTAACTACAAATTTGAAGAAGATGATAAACAAGGTAAGATCAAGATAGCATTGAAATATCACCCTGTTACAAAATCATCGGCTATCAAATCACTTGAGCGCATAAGCCGCCCGGGTTTACGCAAATATTCAGACGCCATGGAACTTCCTAAAGTTATCAATGGTTTGGGTATTGCAATTCTTTCAACTTCAAAAGGCGTTATTACCGATAAGGAAGCACGCAAGATGAATATTGGAGGAGAAGTTTTATGTTACGTTTATTAATATTTAAATAAAAAGCATTTATCATGTCACGTATAGGTAAATCACCGGTAATAGTACCAAAAGGAGTTGAAGTTAACATCGACCAAAATCTTATCAAGATAAAAGGTCCTAAGGGAGAATTAAATCAACCTTACAACGCTTCAATTACCATTTCTGTTGAAGATGGAAGAATTAATTTCAAACGTTCATCGGATGAGAAAAATGTTCGTGCATTGCACGGTTTATATCGCTCGTTGATCAACAACATGGTTGTTGGTGTATCGCAGGGATATAAAATTGAACAGGAACTTGTGGGTGTTGGTTACAGAGCTAACGCAACAGGCCAAC
>JAYUZA010000079.1:0-7494 GCA_043752145.1 Flavobacteriales bacterium | reverse complement strand
TTAGGTGTTACCGTTCCAACCTCAACACAACCAAATCCCATCTCGGCCAATTGGTGCATGAACTTGGCATCTTTGTCAAATCCCGCTGCCATTCCCACCGGATTTGGAAATGTAATACCAAATGCTTTTCGCTGTAAATTTTTATGATCGTGAATTTTTTTGCGTTTATAAAATAAATTAAGCAAAGGAATTGCCAAAACCATTCGATGAAGCTTTAACGCTTTGTAATGTGCCTTTTCAGGGTCAAGCGAAAATAAATACGGCTTAATAAAGAGCTTGTACATTTGATGAAATTAGTGAAAAAGTAAATAGTTAATAGTAAATAGTTAATAGTTAATCGTAAATAGTTAATAGGGGTGCGAGCATGACTCTCAACACGATAAATAAGGACATGAAAAAAGCCGTAACTAATGTCACGGCTTTTCTTTTCGGGGCAACCCCCTGTTAACTAATAACTATTAACTTACTTAACTTCAAATTCCGCATCCTTCAGTTTCTTATTCAATTCAATTGAAGCTACATTACCCATGATGATCATTCCACCCTGGTCTATTTTTAATGTATGCGGATATTTTACTTTTCCTACCAATTTATAGTCAAGAAAATCGGTAGATACCATTGATGTACCTTTAGGTGTTTCAACAATACTCTCGGTGCGTATTTTCAATCCTGTAGCAACATCGTAATAGTTTGTTGACTTTTTACCTTGTGCAGTTGTAACCTCAACTTTGTACACATCAACACCATTGTATTTATCCAATCCAATAGCTTTAAACGTATATCCAAGTTCCTTATACTTCAACTCAGCATTCAATGTGCTCTTGGCAATTTGCTCGGTTAATTCGGTGCCGGTTAATTCCTTTGCCCCGCGCATTCCCGATTGCTTGCATTTTACACCGTCACAAACCGTTGAGCTCATCACATTTTCGCCAACCTTAACTTCTTCAAAGGATTTGTTCGGACCTTTCTTTTTACGGGTGATCGAAAGTTTTTGTCCCATCATTTCACCATTGATCAGCATTGTTTCGTCTTTCACTTTCAATAATGCTTCTTTTCCACCAATGGCTTTAATATGATTATCCAATATTGTTTCAACTGTAACATTTACCGGTAATGGTTTAACCGTTACTTCAACATCGCCTTTATAATCATAGTATTCAACTTTACCGCTGGCACTGAATTTTTTCAATTTATCGCCAACCAATTCTTTGTCGCCAACCACTAAAATATACGCGTTTTCGGGCTTCACATATTTTTTCGCCATTGCCACTAGATCATCTACCGTTACCGCAGCTAAACGGGTCAAATAGGTTGAATAATAATCGGCAGGTAATTTATAACGCTCAATGTTCAGAGCGAAACGGGCAACGGTTCCCGGTCTTTCCAAAGCAATGGAAAATCCACCGGCCATATTTCTTTTTGCAGCTTCCAATTCTTCAACACCAACTTTTTCGTTGCGAATTTTATTCATCTCCACAAAAAATTGTGTAATGGCGCTATCGGTTGCTAAAGTTCTTACATCAGCAAAAGCGGTAAAACTACCAATATGTTCGTCAGAGGCAATACGTGAATAAGCTCCGTATGTAAAATTATATGTTTCGCGAAGGTTGCGGAATAAACGTGCCGCAGCACCACCACCCAATACTTCACTTAATACGGCAACCTTAACTTCATCGGGATTCCCCACTTTAAAATCCAACGGATACGTAATTCGTACGGTTGATTGCGCAGCACCCGGCTTGTTTGCCAACGCTACTTTTGTAGCTAACGGAGCAGGAACATCTGCAACGGTATGCTTCTTTACATCACCTTTGTTCCAACCACCAAAGTATTTTGCCATCATGGCTTTTGCTTCCTCAACCGTAATATCACCTACCAGGGTAAGATACCCAACATTTGGTTTGAAATACTGATCATAGTAACCTTTGCAATCGTCAAGCGTGATATTATCCACGTTCTCTTCAATTTGCACTTCACCATACGGATGATCTTTTCCGTAAACGATAGCTTTGTTCAAATTACCCATCATTTCGTTCGGACTATTTTTTTGCGTAGCCAAACCTGATTTAGCCTGTGTTTTCAATTTGTCCAATTCTTCCTGTGTAAACACTGAGTTTAACAATACATCGCTGTACAAAGTCAAATAGGTATCCAGATGTTTTTTCAAACATGAACCGCTCATGCCACTTGGGCCTGTGCTGATATCAGCTCCGATAAAATCAATTTTTTCATTAATCTGATCCTTAGTCAATGTTTTTGTAGCGGTTCCCATTAAGGCCCCGGCCATTTCAACATAACCATTTTTTGAACCTTCCAACATGGGATCCAATTCAAGTGTTAAGTTAACGCTTACTTTAGGAAGTTTATGGTTCTCCACCACAAAAACCGTTAAGCCGTTTGGTAAAACAAATTTTTCGGATTTGCCGATCTTTACTTCGGGAGCCGGACCCGGCTTCGGACGAACCGAACGGTCAAGTTTTATTTTTGCGTTTTTTTGATCAACTTTTTTATTGTTGTTTATGTTTGAATTTGTTTGTGCAAGAACCGAACCTGATAAAAGTATCGCTGCTGCTATATATAATGTCTTCATAATATTTTTTTCTTTTAAATTTTTGGTTGTACCTTACACTACTATTATTTCTCCGGTTTTGGCAAATAATACAATACCACCCTGTTTTGCTTCACAAAATATTTATTGGCAACACGCTTAATGTCTTCACGCGTAACTTTTAAATAACGGTCCAATTCGGTGTTGATCAAATTAGCATCGCCATAATATACTTCATAGTTGGCAAGACTTTCGGCAATACCTTCCATGGTTGAATTTCCACCAACAAAATCATTCTCAACCTGATTTTTCAATTTTTGAAATTCCACCTCGCTTATCAATTCCTTTTGTACTTTTTCAATTTCGGCATCAATGGCTTTTTCCAACGCATCGGGTTCAACACCCATGTTGGTAATGCCAAACATAAGGGCTAATCCCGGATCTTCGGTTGGAATGGCAAAAGAACCAACGTACAAACTTTTTTGCTGTTTGTCCTTCACTTCTTTTTGTAAACGCGAACTCTCACCTTGTGATAAAAGTTGATTTAACATCGACACTGCATAATAATCGGCTTCGGCCTGACCCGGAATATGATATGCCATTACTACAGCAGGCAATTGAATATTGTCCCACACCGTGTCGCGCACCTCAGCTTTTTGAGCCGGCTCCACTTCTTTTGGACGAGGAATTAATCTTAAACTTTTTGGAATCTCACTAAAATATTTCGCAATCCATTCTTTAGCAACTTTCGGATCAAAATCGCCCGCAAGTGTTAAGGTTGCATTATTGGGAACATAAAATGTTTTGTAAAAATCAAGGAACTCTTCGATGGTAGCCGCATCAATGTACTGAGCCGAACCAATGGGAACCCAATTGTATGGATGTACTTTAAACGCGTGTGAATATGTTTCCTGAAGAATTGAACCGTAAGGTTGATTATCCAATCTTAATTTCTTTTCTTCTTTTACAACACCGCGTTGTGTTTCTACACCTTTGGTATCAATTTTTGCGTGCAACATACGTTCGCTTTCCATCCACAAAGCCATTTCCAACTGATTGGAAGGTAAAACCTCGTAATAGTATGTACGATCGAAAGAAGTATTGGCATTTAAATTACCACCGTTGCTTTCAACAAGCTTCATGTATTCGCCACGCTCCATGTTTTCGCTTCCTTCAAACATAAGGTGTTCAAAAAAGTGCGCAAAGCCTGTACGTTTAGGATCTTCGTTTTTTGAACCCACATGATAAAGAACCGCAACGGTTACAATGGGCGTTTTATGGTCTTCGTGCAAAATAACATGCAAGCCATTTGGCAGATCATACTCGGTAAAAGCAATTTTGTTCATTTGAGCGTTTGATGCATTTACCATTGCAAGCAAGGCTACTGAACTTAAGGCGACATTTTTAAACATAGTAAACTATTTATTTTAGTGTAAAAGTAATTTTTTAGGCAATAATTACACCATAATAAATACAGGAGTGGAAATAAAGTATGGTAGGAGGTAATAAGGGCGTTAAAATATGCTAAAAACGATTGATTACTAGTGCATTTCCGTCTTCAATGAATATGTACAAAAACGGGCAATAATCATATTGGATCAACGTTTATTAGACAACCAGTAAAAGAAATCTGTATTATGAAAACAAGCCTTTATTTCACAATTATTGCCCTTATGATTTTTGGTGTTTCCTGTAAAAAAGAGAACAGTGAAACCATGTGGGAAGGTGTTGCCAAAGACCTATTCACCAATAATCCTATGTCACAACTCCAGGTTTATTTAATGGAGGCCGACAACAATGAAGGCAAGAATTCACATATTGTTGATACCAAAATATGTGATGCCAATGGCAAATTCCACTTCATGTTCAAATCATCGAAGAAAAAGTTTTATGCGCTCAATTTTGTTGACGAATGCTTTACCTATCAAACAGGTTATACTTCACGAAACAATAAAAGCTATACCACCGAAATTAATATTGAAGGGAAAAGTCAATTTTTTATAGGGCTTAAAAATGTGAGTCCGTTTGACACCAACGATAAGGTCACTTGGACCTTTAATAAAAATGCGACTTCGGGGACGTATCCTGCGTTTATAGGAGCATCAGTTAATACGCTTGTTGCCGGAGGCTATTTCAAGTTCAACCAAAAAGTTTATGTTAAAAGTTTTGTGACCAAGAATAATATTACAACTGTTAAACTTGATTCAATTACGTTTAATTCATGCGTTGATCATACCTTTGATCTTTCGTATTGAGGAAAAAAGTTAATGGTTATTCGATAATAGTTATTAGTTATACCCCCCTATTAACCAACAACTATTAACGAATAGCTTCTTAATGACAGTTCCAGTTAATGGTCTTTTCAAAAACTGTAACATTATCCACCTGATCGGTTGCCTGAATTTTGATCGGATAATACCCGTTCGGTAAATTAATTTCTTTACGAACTAAAATTAATTTTTCTTTTTTGAGATCAAAATGTGCCAAAACCCATTGGTTGTTGACGAACATTTTATAGGACTTTAATCCTGCAACATCATCCTTAATTTCAAACGCAATTTCTTTGGTCCCCGACTTTATTACCTGCATACTATCGGTAAATCCCATTGATTTTATTTTGGGCCCAACCGTATCGGCCACTAAACAAAAGGTGCCAAAACTTTTTGCTTGAGCTGCAAACTTCCCGTTAATAAAAACCGATTTATACGGAGTAATGCTTTTAAAATCGGTGGTGCGCGCAATAAAAACTTTGTTCATCAGGATTGAATCAATTAATGTGTCGGGTTCTATCAACACATTAAAAGCCTCGGCCATGGGTTCGTGCTCATCGGTATAAAATGCATGAATACGCGAATAGGTTTTCGCAGTTCTGTTTTTTGAATAATAATGAAAGCAGGCATCGTTGTACAAAGAACCTTCGGGAACATCCATTTCCATTCCTTTAGATCCGAACTTAAATGGTTTCGCCCATTCAATTTGTAGCGTACAATCCTTTTTAACTTGTTTTACCGCCACTTTATTGGGAATAACACGAATACAAACCGAATCTTTATTGCCTGCTACATCAAATGCCTTGATATAAAAATTAAGCGTGTCTTTTTCGTCAATTTTAATAATTCCGCTCTTATCTTTTTCGGTATATAAATTTAATTTGTTGTTCCCTTTTAAATAAGTTTTATGCAAATGCCGACTGTGGTCATGAAATTCGCCATAATCTTTATACGTATTAATGTACCGCGAAACATCAAAACCAACCCGTGAAATTTTTTGTCCGAATAATTTCTCCTTCTTATTATTGTAAACACAAATTTCATAAATACCGCAGCGGTTGGACGATTCGCTCATATGATCGTGCGCCTGCACCGCAAAAGCTATTTCGCCATATGCTTTTATGGTAATACTGCTTTTAAATGTTGCCGATTTTCCAACTTTGAGCGAATAATATTTTCCTTCGGCTTTTCCCTCGACCGATGAACCCTCGCCAATTGGATAAATTTTTATTCCCTGAATATCGGGCTTTACCTGGTCCTTTACTTTAATACCAAACAAAAGCGGATTAATGGCATCTTCGGTTTTTGTATCCCGTATTTCAAAATGTAAATGTGGTCCGGCCGAATGTCCCGTATTTCCGCTATACCCTATTAGATCGCCCTTTTTGAAAACAAAAGCGGTATCGGGCAAACACAGGTCAATTTCTTCGCTTTCACTTTTGTATTGTTCGTTGTGCAGGAATTTTTCAAGTGTATCGGTAAAGCGGCTGCAATGGGCGTAAACGGTTGTATAACCATTGGGGTGATTTACGTACATCACATGTCCGTAACCCGAGTCCGAGATCTTGACCCTGAAGAGGTATCCATCGGCCGCTGCTCTTAAGGGTGTTCCTTCATGGGCAATGATATCAAGGCCCATATGAAAATGATAACTGCGTAATTCGCCAAAAGTCCCGGCCAGGGTTATGCGGTTATCGACCGGGCTGCGAAAATAGTTTTTGGGGTAATTTTGGGCAAAAACTGCCGAAAAACACCCAAAAAACAGTAAAAAAAGAAGAAAA
Source organism: Flavobacteriales bacterium (assembly GCA_043752145.1). Lineage (GTDB taxonomy): Bacteria > Bacteroidota > Bacteroidia > Flavobacteriales_D > UBA2798 > DASPJQ01. The sequence goes on along the minus strand of JAYUZA010000079.1, from coordinate 895 downwards.
TGCCGCATAATCGTCAAAGTTAGCCTTAGTTACCAAGCCAAAATTGGGCCACATAAAAGGATTTAAACAAAAAGAACCTTAAATGATTTGGACATACGCTTAAGGAAGTTAACTTTGTGCGTTATAATTTCCTTTTTGGGATCATGGCCGAAACAACTGTTCAACAAATAAAAGATAAGATAAACGCATTGGTACATATGCTTGAGCATACCCGCCAGCAACGCGATGTTTTATTGCAGGAAAATGCTCGTTTGAGTGAAGACCTGGAATCGTTGAAAAAACAACAAAGCAGTTTGGTTGAATCGACTAAGTCCCTGGAAGAAAAATTAAATCAGGTGCAACAAAACCCGGTTTCAGACCAACAGGCCGAAAAAAAGCGTAATGAGATAAAAGGAAAAATACGCGAACTGGCCTCTGAAATTGATAAATGTATTGCGCTGTTAAACCATGAAAATCAGTTGTCATGAGCGAAATTTCAATAAAAATAAATATTGGAAACCGGACCTATCCGTTAACCGTTCAGGCACATGAGGAAGAAACTATCCGCGAAGCTGCTAAACTTGTAAACGACCACATTAAAAATTTACAGGAAAATTACGCAGTAAAAGATATGCAGGATCTATTAGCTATGTCTGCCATTCAGGTAGCATCCAAATTTGTATCAGCAAATAAGGGAGCAGCTAACGCCACAACTTCTTCCATCGATTTAACAGAACTAGACCATTTACTGGACTCAGCTTTGAAAAAAGGCTGATCGTGTTTACTGTTGCATTGTTATTAATCTTTAATAAACGATGTTATGAATTTTGATCTAATTTCAAGTATTATCGGTGCAGGTGGAGGATTGCTCATTGGGGCCATCATCATGTTTGTGATACAAAATGGTGCCATGAAA
>JAYUZA010000078.1:0-2912 GCA_043752145.1 Flavobacteriales bacterium | reverse complement strand
AAAAAGGAGAAACGATCGTTTCTCCTTTTTAAAATCTATCGCTCTAAACTTTATTCAAATATCAATTTCGTAGTTGTTACCTGGTCTCCCGCTTTAATTCTTACTAAATACATTCCCGAAGGCAGATCGCCACGTGAAAGCGTAATTCTGTTTTCAAGGGTATTGGTATTCATTACAGGTTTGCCTGTAATATCGATCATTGAAATATTTATATTACCGGTAATTTTGCCAAACTCAAGTGTAACTTCGGTTGAAGCCGGATTAGGGTACACACTTACATTTTCACTTAAAGGAACTTCGTTAATACCAATGTAATTGATGATCGAGGGTCCGTATGAACAACTCAAGGCATCGCTACATACAAAATGCGCCAAAAAATTACGCATTAAGTTTATGGTGGTATCATAGTAGAATGCGTTCGAAACTTCGGGGGTGTGGTCCTGTCCTTCGTACGTTTCAAAACAATTGATGATACCTAATTGGTCAACACGTGCGTTAATTGAATAACTTCCGTCAACTTCCAGTAATGGGTAAGCTCCCAGTAAAACAATAATATCTGAACCATAGGGAACCGTTCCGTCATTATCACCATGAAAACTTATCACCGGCTCATCACCCGGTTGTATCCACGCTGTATCGCCTAAGGCGCCACAAATGTTTATGACACCGTGTATTTGCGATGAGTAACCAAGGTTTCCACTGTTTCCTTCAAAGCCACCACCTAAACCGGGTTGACCAACAGTATCGATATACGAAGGGAATTCGCTTAATTGATCAAGGTAGGCCATTTGCGCACCAATGAATCCACCGGCCGAAACACCACCAAAAAATATCATGCTTGTATCAATTTTGTACGGATTACCACCGGTTTCAAAACTCTTGCGCATGAAACGTACGGCAGCGCGACCATCCTGTACGGCACGCATTACCGCTTCGGTAGCATCGCTTGAATCGGGGCCGGGCAAGGGAAAATAACTCATTCCAACACGGTAATTTATAGATACGGCAACGTATCCCATTTTTGCCAGGTCCTGACAAAGTGGTTTAACATCGGCACCTGTTTTGCTTCCGCCAAGAAAATTTCCACCATGTGCCATAAATACCAGCGGTCGGGCCGTTAGTGTATCGCCCTTTGGGAAATAAATATCCAGCTTTAATGAATCAACAGCACCATTGTAACGATTATTGTAACCGTATTTAATGTCGGATTTAACCGAGTCGGCAAATATTTTATCGTGGTAACGGGTACCACATTGTGCCGAGGCGGTATTTAAAAATGGTCCTCCTAAAAGTAGTGATGGAAGAAAAGTTAAAACGAGTAGCGATTTTTTCATAGGGAATATTTTAGGTTTTCAGTTGTTAAATATAATGATTTTTAAAACACAAATTCAAATCCGATTCCCGGTACAAGCGCACGCGATTTATAAGTGCCGCTAAACTCGGTTTCCAAATTGGTATCGGTTCTTTGCTGACCCTCAATAAACAGGAACGACACATCAATGCTCATGCATTTGGTGGGGCGATAACTTAGGCCGCCTGTAATGCCCAGTTTGTTTACATCGGGTGTTTCGGGAGTTAAGTATCCATCCTGCACAGGGGTCATATCATAATAAGTGCCCATGCGCAGCGAAAGTTTTTGGTTCATATTGTATTCGGCACCTAATCTGAAAATAAAACTGTTCTTGTATTTTCGGGCCGAATGAATATCGGCTAGTTTTTCGGTATTGTCGGCAAAGTCAATTACCAGTGAGTCGTACGATTTCCATCCAACATAATTAATGTCTAATGCAAAACGCCATTTATTGCAAACATAACCTGTTCCAATGGTAAGTACCGATGGAAGTTTAATGGTTGTGTTAAATGTAGTGGAGGGAAAATATTGGGCAAGCGATGATGGAACAGTAAAATTAGCCGTTCCGTTACTGACCGAAGTTTTTACCGAAGAGCGATAATCGATCCCGATGCTTAATTTATCGTTGGGTTTAATGTAAATGGCTGTATTAAATCCGTAACCCGATGCTTTACCGTTTAAAGCACCTTCGCCATATTCCATATTCGGATCTTGTACCGGCACGCCTTTACGTAGGCCAAACGAACCTGTGGCGTAAATAAATCCTGCACCAATTCCAATTTTATCGTTTATACGATAACTTACAGTGGGTTGAAAAAATATTGTTTTGAGATCAATTTCACGAATTAAAAATTGGCCTAACCAATCGTCTTCCCATTGCATTTTGCTTCCGAAGGGTGTATAAATTCCGATTCCGACCGATAATTTTTCTTGTTTTTTAAATTTCCATGAACCGTAAAAAGTAAAGGGCGTTCCAATGTTGTGAACTGTTTGGGCACTGTAATTACCGGGAGCAATTTGCGCATAGGTAACACGCGGAAAAAGAAAATTGGCTCCAAAGCTGAGACGGTAGTTTGAATCCAAAAAACTCATAGCACCGGGATTAAACAATATTGTTGAGGCGTCACTCAATAAACCAACACCTGTATGGCCCATGCCACTTTGTTTTTGTCCTTGTAAATTAACCTGGAATCCACCGGCAATAATGGCCGTTGGAAAAGAAAGCATAAATGCGAAAACGAGTTTTTTATACATGATTGACAAGGTAATTGAAAGGTAGGAAAAATTATGTAGTAGGAAAGGACATAAGTATGAAAGAGATTTAAGTTTGCGATCAGATTTTTTAATGCACGAAAAAGTCACAATTAATAGAAAATCAATAAGTTGAATTTTGTAATGTGCTAATTGCTAAAACCGTAAGCTTAGTCCACCGGTAAAATAATACGGTACTTTGTTAGGAACACTAAAGCTATTGCTTAGGAAATAATCGCCTATCACGAATTTTTGACCTTCCAGGTTAATAGAGAACAATTTGCTTATAGGAATGTTGCAACCCAATAAA
>JAYUZA010000077.1:0-2912 GCA_043752145.1 Flavobacteriales bacterium | reverse complement strand
GCAGTATCGACCTTTAAATATTCAACAAGATCTTTTTTTGTTTGCTGACTTATGGCGATAACTGTATCGGCATTTTGACACGCGTTTAAGACCTTTTTTTTATAATTAACCCTATCGAACGCGCTATAAAATTGAGGATAACGCATAAAGATAAGGTCATGAATTGTGACGATTTTTTTACCTTTAAATTCACCGATGGTAAAAGGCAATTCGTTGCTTAAACCGTGAAATACATTAAGCTCTTCCTTAATAATTTGCTTTCTAATTGCACGCGAACGCCAATTGGAACTAAATGTCTTATTTAAAAAACCGGCAGGTTCAATAATTTTATACGGTATCCCATTAAACTCGGTATACCTGTTACCGGTTTCAGGCGTAAATAAAACATACTCGTTATGGGGAAAATAAGCCTGTAAATTGCGAATTAAATTGCGCGAATAGTTCCCTAACCCACTATGATTCAGGAACAATCGCTTTGCATCAAACCCAATTTTAATTTTTGACAATTTATAGCAATAAGTTGGTTAATTTCGAGCCCTCTTTTAATTGAGCACGCACAAACATAATGAACAAATTAAAACAATTTATTAAGTCGGCACTAAAGTATTTTCATATTGACCTTACGTCAAACATGAAATACGACAGACAAACGGGCCAAATAATAAAAAAAGTGCTTACGTCAGATTCGGTAACCGTTGACGTTGGATGTCATAAAGGAGAAATGCTTGAAGAATTTATTAAATTATCGCCCAAAGGAAAACATTTTGCTTTTGAACCAATTCCCGAACTTTACAAGAACTTAAAGGCGCGATTTAATGCAGACAATTGTGTTATTTTACCATATGCTTTGGCCCAAGAATCGGGTGTGGCTGAATTTAATTTTGTAAAGAATGCACCCGCGTACAGCGGACTTAAAAAAAGAAAATACGCTGTAGAAAATCCGGATATTGAAAAAATTCAGGTTGAAGTAAAAACGCTTGATGAGTTAATTGATGCAACGCAAAAAATAGACCTGATAAAAATTGATGTTGAGGGAGCAGAGTTCGGGGTATTAAAAGGAGCAAAAAACACCATTATTCGCAATAAGCCGGTCATAATTTTTGAATGCGGTTTGGGTGCCAGTGAATTTTACGACACCAAACCCGAGTTGGTTTATTCATTTCTTGTGCAAGAATGCGGCTTACAACTTTCGACCATGAAAAACCGGTTAAACGATCAAAAATCGCTTAGTGAAAAAGAATTTTGTGAAATGTACAGCAAGAATGAGGATTATTATTTTATCGCATATCCGTAATTTAAGTGGGTCATTTTGCTTTGATCAAACATTTTCGAGCAATACTTCCATCGCTCATATCAATTGATAGAAAATAAGTTCCCGCTGTTAAAGCAGAAAGGTCTATAGTTGAAGTATTCGTTGCTGATGAAACAACATGGCCTATCGCATTATAAACGGTTATGTTTTCGGGCGCATCAACCGACTGAATTGTAACAATATCGTTAAACGGATTTGGATAAACATTTACGTTAACAGCCGAAAAATTTGTTTCATGAATAGCGTTAATGTCAAGTTGCCCGTCAGGTATACTGAATGTATTAAAGTTTGACTCCAGATTAATTATCCATAAATCGTTCACTCCAAACATTTCGGCAGATGTGCCTATAAGAGCAAAGGTTCCGTTAGCGTTAGGGATGACAACATTTCCCAAATCTTCGTTTACGGTTCCAAATGTTGTTCCTGTAACATAATTTCCAAGCGTATCAATACGATAATAAAAAACATCCTTTTCCCCCAGCCCAAACGATTCGGTGGTACCAAGAATTATAATTGTACTGTCGCCAAAAAACATTATATCAGTACTTATTTCATCGGCTGGTGCCGGATACAACGCATTATGATCAACTGGATATTCAACCAGGATCTGATGCGTTACGGGGTTTATTATATTGAACTGAAATTCCAGTCCACCACCATAGGGAAGAATTGTATCTGTTGTTTGTGCCAGCAAATAATTTCCCCCGGGAGTAAGATCAATGGCACTAAAAGTACGGTTAGCTACACTTCCATAATACGCATTTGCCGATGATCCCGTTTCAATATTTAATTCAAAAAGCCAGGCGCGCTGCATTCCACCAACGGTATAGGTTTCGCCACAAAACACAAGCGTATCGGTACTGCGTTCGATCAAATCATGAAACATATTTTCCTCAGCATCGCCATAATTTTGAAAAACAATTGAATCACCGTTCATGTCCAATAAAAGAAGCATACCATCGGTTGAACCAAACGAATTTCCGTACGTTTTACCACAAATAGCAAACATTCCTGTTGATGTTTTTATCATTTTTGAAGCAATGTCCCAATCGGTTGTTCCATAACTTTTTTCCCAAATAAAATTTCCGTTCTTATCAACCTTGGTAAGCTTAACATCATAACCCTTGCTGAAATTAATGAACGAAGTAGAGGCAATATAAATACTGGTGTCAACAGCCAAATCAACATACATATCAACTGCATCGTCAACACCTGTGCCTCCGTAAAATTTACTCCACAGCAGATCGCCATTTTTATCAACCCTAATTAAATATAGTTGAGATGAGTATTCAACAAAAGCTGACGATGTTCCAAGTGCGTAAATTGTGCTGTCCTGTAAAACAAGTCCGGCAACACCGGTTTCGGTTTGATAGGTGCCAAATAACCGGCTTATGGGGGCTTGTGCAAAAAGCTGTGAGCCACCAAGCAAAGCAAATAGCAAAAAATTTATCCGAAGTACTGTAAAATGCATAACTTTAAATAATTAATCTACTTGTATGATACGCGCTAATGATATCAATCGTAAATCCTGGGTAAATGTACCTCAAAATTCTGATTTCCCTATCCAAAATTTACCCTTCGGTGTGTTTAAGACCGAGAA
>JAYUZA010000076.1:0-7497 GCA_043752145.1 Flavobacteriales bacterium | reverse complement strand
GATCCTCCCGGCACCGTTACAGCTATGACCGGTGTTGATGTTGGATTTTATGTGATACCAACATTGGACACAACTTTGGTTGATACGGCTATATTTCCTATCGACACCAGCCTTTTTAAAGAAGGGAATAATACCGTTGTCATATGGCCTTTGGTCGGTCTTAATGGCGGTGCCCCAACCATTGACTCATTATTCATTACGGTCTTTTTTACCGATATTATTAATTTGATAAACAATGATATACCGGTCACAATAGGCCCTAATCCGGCCAGTGAATCGGTGTATTTATTTGATCCCGGTAATTTAGTTAAACGTGTAAGAATACGAACCATGGAGGGTCGACTTATAAGTACAGGTAACACCAATACCATTATATGGCTGGGGGGAATAAGTGAGGGTGTTTATATTGTTGAGTTGGAAACAACAAAGGGCTTATATTCTCGTAAACTAATTGTTGAGCGATAATTAAAAATACGTTAAGAAAAACTTACTATACTTTTTTTCTTAATTAGCGGGTTGGCCAGCGAACAACCGCATTTGGTGTTACCGGATAGTTCTTATACGCAAACAAGTTTTTCGACTTATACGTATCTAGTTTTTTATGATGTGGGTAGTGGCAAACACCGACAGCTTTGCAACGTTTAATGATACGCTTTATATTGCTGATACCACTCTATTTTTTAAAAAGGCAACAATACGGTCGTGATATGGCAATACGCAATGTGGGGTTCTCCTGCTGTTACCAACGATTCGCTTTGTATTGAGGTTTGGATAGAAATTGGCGGATCTACAGGTACAGCGATCGAAAAACTTACGGATGATATACCAACAAAAATTGGTCCTAATCCTGCTTCGCAACAAGTGTTTTTAAACGACCCTGAAAACATTTTGCGCGATGTTCGCATAAGCTCCATTGATGGTAAACGAATGTTGTGTAGGCTCAATAAAAAATCGGTGGATGTAAGTTCTCGTCCGAAGAGAGTTTATATTATGGAAATTGAAACCACCAGAGGTAAGTTAACAAAAAAAACTGATCGTTGAAAAATAAATTGTTTAAAATAACATTCCTTTTTCATTGGCATCGCTGTGATCCTGTTCATGCAGCAGTAACCATTTCTTTTTTTCAATGCCACCGGCATATCCGGTTAAGCTTCCATTTGCACCAATAACACGGTGACAAGGAATAATGATGGCCAGTTTGTTTTTTCCGTTAGCGGTTCCCACAGCGCGAATTGCTTTAAGATCGCCAAGTTTTTTTGCCTGCTCCATATACGAAACAGTTTGTCCGTATGGCACTTTTTCAAGTTCTTTCCAAACCCGTAATTGAAAATCGCTTCCGTCTAATGTATAAGGCACATCAAACGATTTGCGAGTTCCGGCAAAATATCCTTCCAATTCCTCAATGCATTGCTTAATTACCTGTGGTGTATATTTACCCAACTCTTCGGGAATCTTTTTTTCATCGCTACGTACAAACAAAATTTCAAGCACGGCATTGCTGTCTGAAACTATTTCAAGCGCTCCAATTGGCGAACGATAAAATGCTTTGTACATATTAATCTATTTGTTTCTTGCAAAGATGCGGAGACGCAGCGAAATTCAACCCTCATCTACGCAAACAATTATTTTATATTAGCGAACAACAGAACCGTTCTCCTTTGTGTCGTCAACCGGTGAAACAAATGTCAACTTTCCCGTTTTATCCTCGGCCAGCAATATCATACCGTGTGATTCAATTCCTTTTATTTTACGCGGGGCAAGATTAACCAGTATACACACTTTTTTTCCAATGATGTCTTCGGGTTTATAATGTTCGGCAATACCTGAAACAACGGTGCGCTGATCAATTCCCGTATCAACCTTTAATTGCAATAATTTATCGGCTCCTTTTACTTTCTCAGCTTCCATGATTTGTCCGATACGAATATCCTGTTTTGAAAAATCGTCAAAACTCACGGTTTCCTTAATGGGCGCAATACTTGTCGTGTTCAAACTATTTTCCATTGCAGCTTTTTTAAGTTTCTCAAGTTGCGCATCAATTTCGGTTTGATCAATGTTGGCAAACAATAATTCGGCAGGATTTAACTGATGTGCCGGTTGAATTAATTCAATGAAACCCGTTTGTTTCCAAAACGCATCCTTCTCGTTGTTGACAAGGTTTAACTGGCGTAAGATGCCTGCCGATGTTTTTGGTAAAAAAGGTTCGCTAACAGCTCCTAAAACGGCTGTGATTTGCAATCCAACGTGCATGATTGTCTCAACCTCAACAGGACTTGTCTTGATTAGTTTCCATGGTTCAATTTCGGCAAGCAGTTTATTTCCAACGCGTGCAATGTTCATCATTTCAAACTGGGCATCCCTGAATTTATATTCTTCCACCAACGCGTGAACATTTTTAATGCTTATATCAATTGCTTTAATGGCATTTTCAATAAGTGTTTTATTCGTATCGCTCAGGTTCGCTAAATTTTTTGCGGGAACAGCACGGTTATAAAACTTGTGCGATAAAACCATAATACGGTTCACAAAATTTCCCAAAATGGAAACCAATTCACTGTTCACTTTTAACTGGTAGTCTTTCCAGGTAAAATCCGAATCTTTTGTTTCGGGTGCTATACTTGTCAGCACATATCTTAACTCATCGGTCTTTCCTTTAAAATCTTCCAGATATTCGTGTAACCAAACCGCATGATTACGCGAAGTGGAAATTTTATCGTTTTCCAAATTCAAAAATTCATTGGCCGGAACATTTTGCGCCCATCCATAATCTTTGGTACACATTAATACCGCGGGGAAAATGAGGCAATGAAAAACAATATTGTCTTTTCCAATGAAGTGAATAATTTTTGCATCCTTGTTTTGCCAATAGCGTTTCCAGTCATTGGGTCTTAACTCCTTTGTGAATGAAATATAGCCTATAGGCGCATCAAACCAAACATACATCACTTTTCCATCAGCATCTTTCAAAGGAACTTTTACGCCCCAATTTAGATCACGTGTCATGGCGCGCGGTTGTAATCCCTGGTTCAACCACGATTTACACTGACCAAACACATTTACTTTCCAATCTTTTTGATGACTGTCGATATACTCATCCAATTGCTTTTGCAATTTATCCAAGGGCAAATACCAGTTCTTTGTTTTTTTCAAAACAGGTTTATTCCCGCTTAACGCTGATTTGGGATTTATAAGATCGGTAGGGTTTAAGGACGAGCCGCATTTTTCGCATTGGTCGCCATAGGCATTCGGATTTTGACATTTTGGACACGTTCCGGTAATATATCTATCGGCTAAAAACTGATTAGCCTGCTCATCAAAATATTGTTCTGTTGTGTCTTCGGTAAATTTTCCGCTATTATATAATTCAAGAAAAATTTCCTGTGATGTTTTGTGATGTTCGGGCGATGAAGTGCGTGAATAAATATCGAACGAGATCCCGAAATCGGCAAATGCATTTTTCATGATGGTATGATACTTGTCAACCACCTGTTGCGGAGTAATGCCTTCTTTTTTTGCACGAATGGTTATTGGAACTCCATGTTCATCACTGCCACAAATGAATAATACGTCTTTTTTTAATAAGCGGTTATAACGAACATAGATATCAGACGGCAAAAAACAACCGGCAATGTGCCCTATGTGAAGCGGACCGTTTGCATAAGGTAAAGCGGCTGTTACTAGTATTGGGTTGCTTTCACTCATCGTTATTCGTTATTCGTTGTTCGTTCTCCGCAAAGTTCAACCAGGACTCCCCCTGCCGACTTAGGATGCAAAAAAATTATTTCTTTTCCATCGGCACCTTTCTTTGGTGCATCACCCAACAATTCAAATCCTGCGTTCTTTAATCGGTCAATTTCTTCTTTAATATTTGCAACAGCATACGCAATGTGGTGAACGCCTTCGCCTTTTTTTTCAATGAATTTTGCAATTGGACTATTAGCATTCGTTGCTTCCAGTAATTCGATCTTGTTAGGTCCTACGCGATAAAAAGCGGTTTTCACTCCTTCCGATTCCACAGCTTCCAGTTTATAACAGGGTGTATTTAAAAGCTGCTCATACATTTTAATATATGCATCAATACTTTTAACGGCTATTCCTATATGTTCAATTTTTTGCATTCGGGTTCTGTAAAATTAACGGTATTCTTTATTACAGGTTTATTTTTTACAAAAAAAGCCCATCGTAAGAACAATGGGCTTTTCAATTTATAATTATGTGATATTACTTTTTAACGAATTGTGAGTCCTTATTATCAAAGTTAATGTAGTAAGCTCCTTTTTTAAGATTGATACAATCTACTTCGCTTGCATATCCTTTTTTAACGATGTTACCATATGAATCGTAGATCTCGTAACGGGTTTTTGAAGTAAAGGTAATTTTGTCTTTTACAGTTTTAGGATTGAAGTCAACATCGGCAACCGAAGCGTCTTTAAATGTTTTAGCCTGCGATGGATTTGGTTTTCCTGTATAATCAACTTGTTTGATACGAACTTTGTTCTCACCGCTGTGTGGTGTTAATTGAAACTCGTATGAATTTTCAGAAGGGGTTCCTTTACCATCAACTTCACCAACAGTGATCCACTTATTCCAAACGTATTGTTCAATTATATAAGGAAGTTTTCCGTTCTCCTCTTTTGTTTTCCAGGTAAGTTTGCCTTTGTCGTCAGCATTGATGGTTATGATCTGGTAAGTTGAGCGGGGTTTTAAAACTTCAGGGTTTAACACCTTAGGTGCGCAATCAACCTTGTGTTCGATCACAACGCTAACAGCATCTCCAACTTTTAATTTGTGAATTGACAGGTCAATTTCATAGGCGCTTGACTCAATCGCATCAGACGTAGTGTTACCGTTAACAGTTACTTTAATGGTACAAAAACCAACGTTGTTGGAAGCATAAGGATTTTGAACGTACAGGTTCTTACCCTGATAGTTTCCTTCAACTGTTAATTTAGACTGCGCCTGCAAGCCGGTCACAATCAAAAAAGCAGGTATAATTATTAGTTTTTTCATTTTCTCACTAATCCAATATTCGGGCGCAATATTAGTGTGTATTTGGCTAATTTGCAAATGAATTATTTTTTTTTCCTGTTATTCATCTAATTTTTGTCGATGAATTTTAAATTCTAAGGCAACATTAAAGATTTTTTTGCAGATTTGCTGGAAATTTATTAAACTTGTTAGTTTATATTAAAATCTTAGCAGTATAATAATACGCTGATTTTCAAAATTTTACATTTTTATTAAATTTATTTAGGTACTAATAATTAGGTAGTTATCATGAAAAAAGAAATCGTTTGGTCAGTTGCTGTTTTTGGAATTCTTGCGTTAAATTCGTGTGGCGGAGGAAATAACGGTGAAAATGGAACGGAAAACCTTGAAGCTAAGGGTGGTATGGTTTACGGTGGGACCTTTAATGCGGCCGAAAATGATAAATACTCAACTTTGTTCCCGCTTGAGGTTATTGACGTTCCTTCATGGCATGTAAGCACGCAAATGCATGACGGTTTATTGAAGTTCAATGCAAAAACACTTCAACTTGAGCCTGCTGTTGCCGAAAAATACAAGATCAGTGACGATAAACTTGAATACACTTTTTACATACGTAAAGGCGTTTTCTTTCATGATGATGAATGTTTTGGCGGCAAGGGAAGAGAAGTTACCGCTCAAGATGTAAAATATACACTTGAGCTTTTAGCCACTCCCGGTGTTGCCGATGAGAATTTCCACACATTTATTGGCGGAAAAATTGTTGGTGCCGATGATTTCTTCGCAAAAAAATCGAAAAGCATTACGGGGATTACCGTTGTAAATGATAACGAGATAAAAATAAAGATCTCTTCTCCTTCGGCTTCCATTCTTAGTATTATGGGTAGTCCGGTTACCTGCATAATTGCAAAAGAAGCATATGAAAAATACGGTAAGGACCTTAAAGTTGGTTGTGGTCCGTTTAAACTGATCAAAAAAGGTGAACCCGATAAAGAACTTTATTTTGTACGTAACGCCAATTACTATTTAAAAGATAAGCATGGAAATAAATTGCCTTTCCTGGATACAGTTCATTTTTGTTTTGTTGACGATAACAACGCGCAGTTGGAACTTTTCAGAAAAGGTAAAATAAGTATGTTATACGGTTTGCCTGCCGAAAAAATTAGTGAGGTTGTGCAAGAGAACATGCCCGATTTTACCGGAAAACCACCTAAGTATTTATTGGATCGTCAAAGCGAAATGGTTACTCAGTTTTATGAATTGAATTTAACCCGTCCGCAATTTAAAGACGTCCGTGTACGCAGAGCTTTAGCCATGTCAATTAACCGCGCAAAAATAAATGAATTGATATTGAACGGACAAGCTGCTATTACGGGTCCTAACGGATTAACCGGTAACTATGGTATTGTTCCTCCAATTAGTCAGTTTAAAGGATACGACACATCTTTAACGCGTGGTTACAATTACAATCCTGAAATGGCGAAGAAACTAATGGCCGATGCGGGTTTCCCGAACGGAAATAATTTTCCTACCATTAATTTGGTGATTAACTCGGGTGGTTCACGTCACTCAAAAGTTGCCAACGAAATTGTGAACCAGTGGAGAAATATTCTTGGTTTGAACGTTGAAATAAACACGCTTCCATTGGATCAAAAAATTGAAGATTCTAAATTTGGTCGTGGCGATATTTTCAGAAGCGCGTGGGTTGCCGATTATCCAAGTCCCGAATCGTTCCTTTCTATTTTTTACGGAGCCAACGTTCCTGAAGATCCTACAAAACCATCGCACCCGAACACCATGCGTTACAAAAGCGCTGCGTATGATTCGTTATTCATGGCAGGTGTAAAAGCTACCAATGATGCTGAGAAAATGAAATATTTTGCACAAGCCGAACAACAAATGCTGGAAGATTGCCCGGTATTGATCTTATGGTATGGCGAGAACTATAAACTGGTTCACTCAAACATCAACAACTATTATAATAACGCGATGAATTACCTTAACCTTACAGATGTCTACATTAAGGCCCTAACAGGTCCGAAGAAGGCGGATAAGTAATTTTAAAACGATTTAAATCGAAGCCGGCCCTCATTTAGGTCGGCTTTTTTTATGCCTGGTTTTTAGAGGCAAAACCCGGACGAATTTCTCCGGCTTTATTTTTTCCACACAAACCACAATACTCGGCTTCGTTATATGCATTACCGCACCATTGACATCCTTTCGGATTTTTAAGCGCTGATACACTTACAATAAAAAAACCAAAATGGACTTGTAACCAAACAAACCACGAATGACAATGTAAATCCCATCCTGCGTTCGCGGCCTATAGCCATGCTATGAAAAATGCAGGTGCAAGATAAATGATTAGCGCAAAACCAGAACGGAGATATCCCGGGTATAGTCAAACATTACTTATAATTCTCCTGGAAGAACTTCACGTATTCAGCCACCTTCTTTTCGATGTATAAACTTGCGTAGTTCTTATTGGTGATAACAAAGAATGTTGCTTTA
>JAYUZA010000075.1:0-2914 GCA_043752145.1 Flavobacteriales bacterium | reverse complement strand
AGCTACAGGAAAAATTCTAAACTTTAGTGTGTATCTGGAATCAGTTTTGCGTAAATCAAAAATATCGAATACAGTTTTTGAAAATCCCAAACATATTTACAACATTATTCATGTGGTGCGCAGTTCCTATTTGGCCATCCGTAATTTACACCAGTTCGAAAATTTTGTTTTGGAACAATACCAAACCATCGAAAAAAAATTCGGGTTCAAAAAGCAACATCACCATTTAAAAATTGAATTGCTGTACATGATCGCGCACGTGCTTTACCGCAACCGTAAATACAGCGAGAGCATTGAGTATTTGCGTTTGATGTACGCAGCCATGAACGAATACGGTAAATCCAACTACCGCGCTTATTATCCTAAATATATTTCATTGTTGGGTTCGGTTAAATGTTTTACCGGAAAAATTGCCGAAGCCATTGAACTGCACGAAAAAATATTCAAGGATAAAGTTCCCATGAACATTAAGGATGAATTGAACATGCAATTGAATTTAGCCGTGTTTTATGCTTTTAACAAGCAGCATAACAAAACACAAAATATTTTCAAGAGTCAAAAGCATCGTGACGAATGGATGGATACCAAAATGGGTCGCGAATTCGTGTTGCGTAAGAATATGGTATTTGCTTTAAATATGTATGACCTGCATATGGAGGAAGAAGCGCTGGAAAAATTGCAACAAACCAAAAAACAAAACCTTGATCTGATAGCGCTTCCGCAATACGAAAAAGTGGGGATCTATATTGACCTCTTGATCATGTACATTCAGGATCCATCACAAATCACGGCACGCCATTTCATGGGCAAAATGGATATGACATCCGAAAAATACATATTGGCAGAAGAAGAAAATAAAGTAATTGCCTTTTTTGGATGGTTATTGGCCAAAACAAAACAAACCGATTATTATAAATTGGTATTGGGGATGGTGAAAAATTAAATTATTTCTCAACCACAAGTTTATGCGTCCCTAACAACCTGCCCTCATTAAGCAATTGAACGAAATAAAATCCGTTTTGAATTTCGGCCATGTTCAGTGTAGCGTGTTTTAACACTAAAATCTAACGGAATTTTGGGTTTAAATCATTTTTTTAATGATTACTGTGGTAAAAACCCTATTGCTTACCATTCCTCTTGGCAGCTCTTTTGCTAACAAATCTAATACGTAATAAAACAACAAAAGAAAAAAGAACAGCCACAGTGAAGATGCCAAAGAAGAACATATAGGTCCACAAGGACCAGCCAACAGCCCATTGTTCTCCTAGGTCAGTACAATAAATCGCTATAAAAATTCCGATTGGAATAGGCAACACCTTCATTATAGAGAATATCACATTACTGAATGTAAAAACCCTATAGCGCATAAATAGTAAAACTCCGGAAACTACAATTATTAAATGTGAAGCTATAACATAATTATCGTACATCTCATTCCCATTTTATTAAATATTTTTTAAAATTATTCTATTTAATAATTCTCTCTTAAGTCTAATTCGTAGTCTGCATCGTATACAACTTATTGTACTTTCCGCTTTTTGCAACCAATTCAGAATGGTTACCGCTTTCACTAATAGTGCCGTTTTCGAAAACAAGAATTCTATCAACATTGCGTATGGTCGACAAACGATGTGCCACCACAATGGTTGTACGCCCTTGCATAAGCTTGTCTAATGCATCCTGTACCAATCGTTCGCTCTCGCTGTCCAAACTACTGGTGGCTTCATCTAACAATAAAATAACAGGGTCCTTTAATACTGCACGTGCAATAGCAATTCTTTGTTTTTGTCCGCCCGAGAGTTGAATTCCCCTATCGCCAACCAAAGTTTCAAATGCTTGCGGAAAACTTTCAATAAAATCCAAAGCATTTGCCTGTTGTGCAGCGGCACGAATTTCTTCGTTGCTGGCATTTGGTTTTCCGTACGAAATATTTTCGCGAATAGTTCCGCTGAATAAAATTACATCCTGTGGTACCATGGCCATATGATCGCGTAAAAAACTTAATTCATAATCGGTGGCAGGTTTGTCGTCATACAAAATTTTGCCTTCGTAATTGTGATAGAACTGCAACAACAACGAAACAATAGTAGATTTTCCTGAACCGGAAGAACCAACCAAGGCAATTTGTTGTCCCGGCTGAATGGTGAACGAAATATTTTTAATGACCTCCACATCGTCACGTGTAGGATAGGAAAAATTTACATTGGTGAATTCAATTTTTCCTTTTAATGACTTTATAGAGTTCTTATTTTCCGTCATTGTAATTTTTTCGGGAACAAGATCTAACAGATCCATTAGTTTTTCGGTTCCGCCAATGGTACGCTGAATTTTTGCATACAATTCGGGAATGCTGCCGAAGGAAATTCCTATTAAAACGGTTGTAATAATAAATGAACTTAGTTCGCCACCCGAAATTTCGCCCGAGTTCATCATGCTTACACCCTGCCATGCCAAAAATGTAATGGCTCCGAACATGAAAAAGATAATGAACGATACAAATGCTCCGCGCCAAACAGCGTTCTTCAACGATAATTTATGTACTTCGTTTATTTGTGTACGATATTTAAATAATTCGGCAATTTCGTTACTGAACGATTTTACATTCACAATTCCTGTCAACGATTCTTCCACAATTAAATTTGATTCGGCAATACGGTCCTGGACCGTGCGCGATAATTTTTTAATGAAGCGACCGAAGAAAACAGCGACCAATGCAACGACCGGAATGGTTGCGAGCATAATCAATGAAAGTTTAATAGAAATAAATGCTAAGAACGCGATGCCAACAACAACAATAATAAATTGCCTTACAAATTCTGTTAACGTAACACTCAACGTATCGTGTAATAACTGAATATCGCTGCTGATGCGTGATGTTAATTCACCCACTTTATTTCTATTGAAAAAATCCATA
>JAYUZA010000074.1:0-2918 GCA_043752145.1 Flavobacteriales bacterium | reverse complement strand
ACATTGAGAAAACAAAATTCAGGTGGCCATGAGATATTGGTAGGGTACAAGTTCGCACTTCACCAGAAAAAATAATTTTAATTTCACAGGATGAACGTAAAAAAGGTAGCACTTTATTTATTTATTGGTTTTTTGTTTTCTTCAATGATTGGTCAATCCCAGTCTGTAAGATCTGAACTTCTTTTCTCTGAACCGGAAAAATTGCCAAAATATGTAAACTCTGATGCAGAGGAAGTCTTTCTTCTTTTCTCCAGGGATAGCTCAACGCTGTATTTCGTTCGGCAACGTCACCAGGAGAATGAAGGGTATAAAAAAAATCCGGATGATGAGGATATATGGTATACCCGCAGAGATAAGAATAACATATACGAGGAAGCCAAAGACATGCACCAGTTTAATAACGAGCAAAACAATGGTGTGGTTGGTATGTCACTTGATGGGAATACTATTTATTTGTTAGACGTATATAACAAACGTCATCCCGAAGACAAAGGAATTTGTATCTCAAGAAAGGTAAATAATAAATGGAGTAAACCCACGAAAATTGATATTCCCGGTTTGAAAATTGAAGGTGATTATTGGGGATTTTATGTAAATTCGCAGGAAACCATCATGATACTTTCTGAAAAAGGTCCCGATACAATGGGTGAGGAAGATCTGTATGTTATTTTAAAACAAGCCGATGGAAAATGGGGAAGTCCTAAATCCTTGGGTAGTAAAATAAACACAACAGGTTACGAAATGTCACCTTACTTGTCGGAAGATGGGTATACATTATTTTGGGCAACCAACGGCAGAGGCGGACAAGGTGAAGCTGATATTTTTGCTTCGTTCCGTACGGATGATGGTTGGGCCAATTGGAGTGAACCGGTGAACATGGGGCCAAAAATTAATTCACCCGGATTTGATGCTTATTTTATTGTATCTGCCAACGATGTTTGGTGGGCAAGCAACAGGGAAGGTGGAGAGAGCGATATTTATCACGCGCGCATAGTTGAACCGGCACCGATTGAGGATACTGTTCAAGTAGTGAGTGTTGATACAACCCCTGTGGTGGTTGAAATTCCCAAAGAAATTCCCAGGCTTCCACGTTTTATTGAGGTTAAATTATTCTTTGCACGAAATTCGTCTTTCCTTGAGCCTGATGCCAGACGTGTTGCTGATAGCGTAATTACAATTATGAAAACTCGTCCCGAAGTTGTTGCCGAGGTTCATTCACATGCCGATAAACGTGCAAGCGATGAGTATAATACATGGCTGACACAGCGAAGAGCCAATAAGGTAATTGACTATATGGTGTTGAGTGGGATTCCTAAAAAACGTTTAACAGCTAACTGGTACGGTAAAACCAAGTTGGAGGTTGAATGCGACCCTTGTACCGAAGAGCAGCACCGCGCATCAAGACGAACTGTGATCAAGCTCAGCAGGATAGACTAATATTAGTTATCCGTTATCCATTATTTGTTGTTCGTGGGCGTCACAAGTTTACGTGTTAAAAGGGTGTGGTCCATATAAGTAGCTTTAAATTTATTTTTTTTTGAATTTTTAAGTTTAAGCAATCCATTTACAGACTTACTTTGCTGAACACTTAACGATGCCTTTTTCAACTAAAAAAAATAGGGTCCTCTATATTTTCTTCGGCTTTTTTGTTGCCAATGCCGTTATTGCCGAACTTATCAGTGTAAAATTATTTGATTTTGGAAATGTTGTTGGCCTTGAAAAAGATACTTATATCATGGCACTTGGTTTATTGCCATGGCCCATTGTTTTTTTAGCAACCGATGCGCTCAATGAATTTTACGGAAAAAAGATCGTACGACAATTGTCGATCATAACATCAATACTTTTAGTTTACGTTTTTCTAATCATATGGGCCGTTGATTCAATGCAGGCATGGGACCATTCGGATATATTAAAAACTGATCCCAATTTAATTCCGGGTGTTAACAATACTCAATTTCATGAAGTATATGCGCAAAGTGGGTTTTTAATATTTGGAAGCATTATAGCTTTTCTAATTGGTCAGTTTGTTGATATTGCTATGTTTGGTTTATTTAAGCGCATCACCAAAGGAAAATTCATTTGGTTGCGTGCAACAGGATCAACCGTTATTTCGCAATTCATTGATACAATTCTAGTAGTAGGCATTGGTTTTTATTTGCCGGGATATGTTACAGGTGAACAATACATGAACATGGTCATTACCGGTTATTTTATCAAACTTTTATTTGCCATTGGCTCAACACCTTTAATATACGCAGTGCATTTTGCCATGCGTAAATTCGTAAAACTTGAGTCAGTCACATATGAAAAAGCTTAAACTTTTTTTTCGCGACAACATTAAGCGCATAAGTTGGGCAGTCATTTTTATTTACATTATTTCATTTTCGGCCAGTGTAATTTACATTGCCCGCAACATTAATTTTAATTATGAACTCGAAAGCTTTTTTCCCGAGGGGAACGAGAACCTGTATTTTTACCTGGACCATGTAAAACGATTTGAATCCGATCACGATGTAGTATTGGTTTCGCTCACCAATGAAAAAGGCGTTTTTAAAAAGAATTTTCTGCAAAAAGTAAAAACTGTTTGCGATTCGGTGCAAAATATGCAGGAGGTCATAAGCATTGTGGGTCCTTTGCAAATGGCGCGTATGCGTTACAGCGAACCCAATCCCATACGCATACCTTTTATTCATCCTTCCGAAGAAGATAAGTATGAAAAAGATTCAATACGTATAGCCAATACACCACATTTTGTAAAACATTTTATTTCGTTTAAATCTTCATCAATTTGTTTTATAATTAAAGTAAGGCCCGAGCTCAACATTGATTCATCCAAAGCATTTTGTAATTCCCTTACCGAATACTTAAATGAGCAGCATTTTGATAAAGCACGACTTTCGGGAAGGGTAAAGGCG
>JAYUZA010000073.1:0-2919 GCA_043752145.1 Flavobacteriales bacterium | reverse complement strand
AAGTGTGGTTAAAATTCTTACGTGTCTTAAGTTTCTAAAGTGGTTCAAAAAAACTACGTGTTTTAAAGTAGCGAAGCTACGACTGACATGTTCTATGTTTCTATGTGGTTAAAAGAGCTATTGAATGTCTTCTAAATTAAGCTTCCTCAATTTACTCGCTCCCTTCGCTGTAAGTATCACAATCAATATAGTCATTGCTCCACCAAATACAACGCTCGGCATTAAGCCCATCATGTTTGCTGCTAAACCGCTTTCAAATGCGCCAATTTCATTGGAGGAACCAATAAATATGCTGTTAATGGCCGATACACGCCCGCGCATTTCATCGGGTGTTGACAATTGCATAATGGTGTGACGAATAACTACACTCACATTATCGAACGCACCGGTTAGAACTAAAAAGAAAAACGATAAATAAAAATTGGTGGATAATGCAAAAGCAATGGTGGCTGCACCAAACAGACCTACATTCCAAAATAAATTAATGCCTGCTTTTTTTCCCGGTGGTTTATACACCAAAATAATTGCGGTAACAATAGCACCAATGGCAGGAGCCGAGCGCAGCAATCCCAATTCAACCGGACCAGCAAATAAAATTTTATCGGCATAGGCAGGTAACATCGCAACCGCGCCTCCAAATAAAACCGCAAAAAGATCGAGCGAAATTGCACCCAACAATAATTGATTGCTGAAAACAAATTTTATTCCTGCCTGTAAACTTTGTTTTAGACTTTCTTTTTTTATGCGTGCGACAATTGGTTTGTCTTTTATGAATGCAAATGCAAAAACAGAAAGTACAATAAAACCAAAATTGACAATGTATGCGGTAGAAAAATTGATGGTGCAAATTAACCCAGCTATTGCGGGACCTATGACCGCACCGGTATGCCATACGCTGCTGTTCCATGTGGCTGCGTTGGTATACAATTCGCGCGGTAAAAGTTGCGACATGAATGGCATGGTTGCTGCAGCAATAAATCCGCGAACGATCCCTGTGAATCCGATCACGATAAATATGGGAACGATTCCGTATAAATTAATGAATGCCGAACCATCCATGCTGAAATAAAACAATACAGCTGTTGAAATTGCCAGTAACGAAACCGAAATACCAATAATTTTTTTTCGGCTTTTAATATCGGCCACATGACCGGCAAATAATGAAGTAATGATAAACGGAATGGCTTCGGCCAAACCAATCACACCCAAAGCCAAAACACTTTTGGTATGTTCATACACTTGCCAGCCAACAATTACGCTTTGCATTTGTATGGCCAGGGTTAAAAAAAAGCGAAATGTTAAAAACAGCGTAAACTCTTTAACCTTTAAGGCTGCAAAGGGTTCAACTTTACCGGGCTTTGATTTTGGCGACATGCTGCCTTACAAAAATAAGATTTATTACAGGTTTTTTGAAAATACAAATGAACTGACGGGTGTTGATGGCACTCCTTCCCCCTTTCAAAGGGGGTGGCCTGCGTTGAATTTAATTCCACCAAAAAACCAAAGGCCGGGGGATTTATAACAACAAAAATCCTCCGCCCCTTAAATCTCAGATGAATCCGGTTTTTTTGTGGGGCACCTCCTTTACAAAGGAGGAAGGAGATCTACGTTAAAAAATAATTCCGCATGAACCTTATGATGTTTGTGGTGTATTAGAAGCAAAACATAATAATATGAAGACACCCCTTTTACTCCTTTTTTCACTTGTATGTATTACAAGTCAGGCCCAAACAAAACTAATTGCCCATAAAAGCCATAGCGGCACAAATGCCGATTTTAGCACCGCTTTTGCAAACGATCTTTTTGACATAGGCAATGATAATTTGGGTGTAGCTCCACAACGCTACAATATCCAGAAAAAACACCTACATCCGTCATTGGATAGCGTGATATTTGTGTCGGAAGAAAAAGTATTGTTAGTTACCAGCAATCATTGCGATAGAATTGATTATTCCGAAGATTCGGAAAATGGCAAAAAAGATGAAGTATGGAAAGCAGGAAAAGAAACCGCGCACAACCATCCCTTATTTTCAAAAAATCATTCGTTAGACAGCATTAAACAGATTTTAAAAGATTCATACGGATTTGAAAATCCCATTGACAATGTAGTATTTGTTGGATACGATAATAAGAAAAAAGAAAAAATTGAAACTACTCCTGTTGTCGAAAACGCTATTATAAAAGAAGACAAAAAAGAAAAAAAGAAGAAACGCTTTGATTCACAAGGAGCTGTTTTAGTAGCGCTTGGTTTAACACTTGCTACTTTTATTAGTGGATTGCTAATGTTAAATAGGAACAACTAAAAGCAAAGCGGCAGTAGGATTTTTGCATGGGTGCGGGGAGATTCCTGCCTTCGCAGGAATGGTTGGTGTGAGTGTGGGTGTGGCTCACAGATTCAGGAAAACTATGTGTTCTATAATAGCGAAGCTATTCCCTCCTATGTGCACTATGTGGTTAAAAAAAAGAAAAATATTAATATTGTGTAGCGAAGCTACGATCTCTATGTATCTATGTGGTTTAAAAAAGTAATATATCTCTTCGCGTTTCTCTGCATTGTATTCATTCCCGTGCAATTCCATTTATGCAATCTGCAACAAGGCATTACCGATGGAACTTTTGGTTCTATCATTAAAGGATTTGCAAATTTATTGGGCATTAAACTAAAAAACGCCAGCGTTTCATCCGATTCGGCATCCATGTATCTTTTAATGGTGATACTTTTTATTTTTGCTTCCATCATTTCGTTCGCCCTGAATTTTATTGAAAAATGGAAATTTAAACAGGAAATGATCTTCCGGGTATTGCGAACCATATTCTGTTATTATTTGGCACTGCAATTATTAAAATACGGTTTCGACAAGGTATTTAAATATCAATTCTATCTACCCGAACCAAATACCCTTTACACACCCGTTGGTA
>JAYUZA010000072.1:0-2921 GCA_043752145.1 Flavobacteriales bacterium | reverse complement strand
GGTAAAAAGGTGGTTGTTACAGCGGGCCCTACCTATGAAGAAATTGATCCCGTACGTTTTATTGGCAATCATAGTTCGGGTAAAATGGGTTATGCTATTGCCACAGCGTTAGTAAATGCCGGTGCGCAGGTTAGTTTAATTGCAGGTCCCACACAATTGGCAACACCCGAAGGATTGAGTTCATTTGATAAAATAGTTTCGGCTAATGACATGCTTAGGGCTGTTGAGGTTAAATTTAAAGACACACACATTGTTATTATGGCCGCAGCCGTTGCCGATTACAGACCTGTGGAACGTTCGGATAAGAAAATAAAGAAAGGTGATGAGGGCATGAAGCTTGAGTTGGAGAAAACCACTGATATTTTAAAGACACTTGGTAAAATAAAAAGTAAGCAGTTTTTGGTTGGATTTGCCTTGGAAACCAACGATGAAATAAAGAATGCGCAAAAAAAGCTGACCGAAAAGAATTTGGACATGATCGTGCTCAATAGTTTACAGGATAAAGGGGCCGGCTTTGGACACGACACCAATAAAATAACCATACTTGACAAACACAATAAAATGCTTAATTTTGAGTTAGAATCAAAAGCACAAACAGCAAACAATATTTTACATGCCATTGCACAAAACATATAAATTCTTAGCAATTGTTTTTATTGCGCTTAGCTCGTTTCAATTAAGTGCGCAGGAGCTCAATTGTAAAGTGCAAATTATTTCTCCATCGCTTCAAACATCGGCTGCCGATAAACAGGTTTTTGTTGAATTAACTTCGGCCCTGCGTGAATTCATGAACAATACGCGTTGGGGAACCGAGAATTATAAAGTGGAAGAGCGTATTGAAATGAATATCCTTATTAATTTAAGTGAGCAACCTAGTGCCGATGAATTTGGCGGCTCTATACAAGTTACCACATCGCGTCCTATTCACAATACCAATTATAAATCCACCATTTTTAACTGGATCGATAACGATTTTAAATTCAAATATCAACGTGGTGCGGCCATGCAGTTCTCTATTGACAGGCACCGCGATAATTTATCTTCGGTCATGGCATTTTACGCGTATATAGCTTTGGGATATGATTACGATTCGTACGGACTTGAGGGTGGCACAAAGTATTTGGTTAAAGCCCAGCAAATTTCGTCTAACGCACAGGGCGTAGCCGAACCTGGTTGGAGGGCAGCCGAAGGGCAACGTAATCGTTATTGGTTAATTGAAAACGCTTTGCAACAATTGTTTCAACCTTTACGCCAGGTGTATTATAAGTATCACCGTGAAGGGTTTGATGTTTTATTTACCAATGTTAATGGCGGTACAAACGCGATAATCGAATGTCTTGAAATGATCCAAAAGGTTGCCAAATCGCGTCCGGGTTCTTTTAACGTACAATTATTTTTCTCAACTAAAGTGGATGAATTGGTCAATTTATTTCAGGGAGCCGCTCCCGAGACCAAGCTTAAAGGATATAATCTTTTAAAGTCACTCGATCCTTCGAATCTTAATAAGTATAATAAGATCAATAAGTAATAAACGTTATTGGTTAATAGTGATTAGTTAATAGGGCTGTCACTTGAAATATTTCCCTTTGCGATTTCCTTAGCTTAAAATGCTCGTTTAAAAATGACCCTAAAAAAGTCGTTCCTATCCTTTTCACTATTAACGAATAACTATTAATTTTCCCTATTAACTATTAACCAATAACCATTAACTTTCTTCCATGAATAAATATCAAGACTACGTAACCAAACTCCAAAAAACAGCCGATATCATGTATGCATCGGGTGTATTGCAATGGGACCAGGAAACCTATATGCCCGAAGGCGGAGGAACCATGCGTGCGCGTCAATTGGCAACGCTTGCAGGATATTCGCATGAATTGGGTACCGACCCTGCATTGGGAAAGTTGCTGGAAGAATTGATCAACGATACTTCGTTAGACAATAAACAACAGGCAAACATTAAGCATTCGCTTAGGGACTTTAAGCAACGTACAAAGTATCCTGCAGCTTTTGTAGAAGAAATGAGTTTGGCAATTTCAAAAGCGTTTAACAGCTGGCACGAAGCAAAAACGAAAAATGATTTCAGTCTGTTTCAAAAAGATCTTGAAAAATTGGTTGATCTTAAATTAAGGGAAGCCGAACTTATAGGATACAAAGACCATCCGTACGATGCCTTACTTGACCAGTACGAACCCGGAGCAACCGTTGCGCAAATAGTGCCTTTATTTGCAGATGTGCGTAACCAGTTAGTTGATTTCGTGAAACAGATAACACCCATGAAGGTAGATTCTTCGTTCATGAGTTTGCATTATCCAAAGGATGATCAATGGAATTTCGGGATGAGGTTGTTAAAGGACATGGGTTACGATTTTAATAATGGAAGACAGGATATTTCATCGCACCCGTTCACCACCAATTTTAATTCGCACGATGTGCGCGTTACCACACGTATAAATGAGAACGATTTTCACGAAATGATTTGGAGCACCATTCATGAAGGTGGACACGCTTTATATGAACAAGGATTGTTATTGGATAATTACGGTTTGCCTTTGGGCGAAGCAGTTTCGTTGGGCATTCATGAATCGCAAAGCAGGTTATGGGAGAACAACGTTGGACGCTCGTTAAATTACTGGAAGCATTATTATCCCGAGATCCAAAAAATATTTCCTGCACAATTAGGAAAAGTTGATCTGAATACATTTTACAAAGCCATGAACGAAGTTAAACCATCGTTTATACGCACCAATGCCGATGAATTGACCTATCATTTTCATATCATGATACGCTTTGATATTGAAGTGCAATTAATGGAACGAAAAGTAAAAGTTGCCGAATTGCCCGAATTATGGAATTCACTTTACAAACAATATTTGGGAATTGATGTTCCTTCGGTATCACAAGGTGTTTTGCAGGATGTA
>JAYUZA010000071.1:0-7514 GCA_043752145.1 Flavobacteriales bacterium | reverse complement strand
TATTGATCCACTCCGCCAAAGTCGTTACCGGCAATTCATGGCCAAACACGATAACTTCATCACCAACCTGCGTGGGTCCTATATCCGTTATATCCACCATGGTCATATCCATGCAAACATTGCCAATAACTGGCGCCAGTTTTCCATTGATCAACATTTTTCCTACACCGTTACCAAAACTTCTGAAATATCCATCGGCATATCCAATAGGAATAACAGCAATTTTACGATTACCTTTTATTTCACCTTTACGTCCGTAACCCACCGTTTCGCCTGTGGTAAGATCATTGACATGACTTATGCACGAAACCAATGTGTGAACGGGAACTAAATTTTGTTGCGCTTCTTCGGTAGTGGCAATTCCATGCAAGCCAATTCCCAAACGAACCATGTCGAAACAATGTTGAGGAAAACGTTCAATGCCCGGTGAATTTAAAATATGACGCAATACTGGATACGATAAGCTTTCCTGAATTTTTTTACTCATTACATCAAATTCATGTATTTGATGTTCTGTAAACGAATTATGATAATGACTATCGGCTGTTGCCAAGTGTGAGAACATGGTATCAATTTTCACCACGCGTTCGAATTGCTTTAACGATAAAATTAATTTATCGATTTGTGCCGGTTTAAATCCTAAACGATTCATGCCCGAATCCAGTTTTAAATGAATGGGATAATTTCCGCGAGTACGTTTTTGTAGGAACGAAACAAATTTTTCTAAATGTGCCAGACTATATATCTCGGGTTGCAGATCGTATTGCAATAAAACACCAAAACTATCTTTATCCACGTTCATCACAATAATTGGTAAACCAATACCCGATTTACGCAATTCAACTCCTTCATCTGCATAAGCAACTGCTAGATAATCTACTTTATTGAATTCAAGTAAATGCGAAATTTCGCGACTTCCGCTCCCGTAGGCCAGTGCTTTTACCATCACCATGGTCTTTGTTCCCGGTTTTAGCAAACTCTGATAATAATTTAAATTATGTTGTATAGCTGCAAGATCAACTTTCAAATACGTTGAATGCATTTTAAGGTCGAAGAACGAAACAATGTTCTCGAATTTCCCGGCTCGGCTACCTTTAATTAGAATTATTTCGTCTTTAAAATTGATCAAAGGTAATTTTAAGGTCAGTTCTTCTGTAGTACCATAATGAATGAATTCACCTTTAAATAGCGATCGTATTAAAGCAATATCAATTCCAACACCAATTACTTTATTAATTCCCGATTCATTCAGGAATTCGGCAACCTGTTTGTAGAATTGTTCTTTTCCTGAATTTATTTCGGGAAAATCACTTACAATAACGGTTTTGGTCAAATTACCTGCGTTACGGCAAACATATTCGACCGCTAATTGGAACGAATAAAAATCCAAACTATACGTGTCATTCAATATCTGGCAATTGTTCACACCTTCCTTGAATTCAAAACGCATTTCAACAGGAGCAATATCTTTTATCTGATTTTTTATTTTATACGGTTCAATCCCCAATGAATAAGTACAGGCAATGGCATGACATAAATTTTGTACCGAACCTTTATCGTATACTTGCAGATCGAATTCGGTAACCGAATCGTTTATTTTTAAAATTAAAAGATCTTTTTGCTCACTAAATTTCAAGATCCCCGACTTGAATCCCCAATTAATTTTTTTGCAGGGCAATAGCGAAGCTTGTTTTTCAATTTCGACATCATCGCTGCAATAAACCAAAACACTGGAATATTTTGCGAGCAATAATTTTTCGGCCACATGTTCTTCTTTTGATTTGAAATTAACCGCGTGCGCCTGTTCCACATTGGTAAGAATAGTTATATCAGGTTTAATTATTTGCCCCAATGCATCCATTTCACCGGGTTTTGAAATTCCCGCTTCAATAATGGCTAATTTATTATACGGCTCTAATTGTAATAGTGAAAGCGGAACACCTAATTGCGAATTGAAACTGCGCGGACTCCTTGAAATACTGTAAAACGGACTTAAAATAGTATTCATCCATTCTTTTAAAGTCGTTTTTCCATTGCTACCAGTAATGGCCACAACAGGATATTTTATTTTAGAGCGATGCGAGCTGGCCCATTTTTGCAAAGCCAATAAAACATTGTCAACTTTAATAACATTTATATCATCGCCCGGTTTTTTAAAATCTTCGTCCACCAAAAAACTTCGAATACCTTTATTGTATGCTTCCTGTATATAATCGTGTCCGTTTCGTTTGGCCGATTTTAATGCAAGGAACAACGAACCGTTCGACACGAACATTGATCGTGTATCATAAACCAAATATTGAACAACAGCATTATTTGTATACTCAGGAATTTTTCCACCCGTTTGCGAAGCAATGTCATTGATAAAACATGAGGAAATTTTCATGTGCAATAATTTGTTTTTTTATCGACACATGGAATGCCAATTACATTTGTTGATATGGAAGATTGGCATTTCATTATTTACTTTGAGATTTATAACAATTTCTGCATAATGGCTGATAACTATCAGTCTCGCCCAACAAAACCAATTTATCACTGGCAGCTAAGCGGTGCGAGTGATTGGCAATATCGCCACAATACATGCAAATGGCGTGAACTTTTGTAACAAATTCAGCAACGGCCAAAAGCGATGGCATTGGACCAAATGGTTTCCCCTGAAAATCCATATCCAAACCGGCAACAATTACACGAATACCGTTATTGGCTAATTCATTGCAAACATTTACCAATTCGCTGTCAAAAAATTGTGCTTCATCAATGCCCACAACATTTACATCATTGGCCAACAATAAAATATTGGCCGATGCTTCAACCGGAGTTGAACGTATGGTGTTTGAATCATGCGAAACAACTTTGGTTACATCGTAACGCGTATCAATGGTGGGTTTAAAAATCTCCACTTTTAACTTTGCATACTCGGCCCGTTTTAACCTGCGAATTAATTCCTCGGTCTTACCCGAAAACATCGACCCGCAAATCACTTCGATCCATCCTTTTCGGGCGTGATATTTTAAGGGTTCTATAAACATATTTTATTAACAGTTTAAAGCTATAAATATTTTGAATTTGATGTACCTTTTTTATGCAATTGGCGTTATATTTATTCAAAAATTGCCAAGATGGGATATGTTTCGTTAACAAAGCTAAGTCTTTTGATTCAGGATAAGCTCAACAAACTCAACGCGGGAAACCTTTCAACGACCGAATTGGACGAACTTAAGGACCTTGCTACCGAATTAAACGAACGCATCATCGTGCTTCAATACAAAGCGCACGAATCACAATTATTACAAAATGTGAACGCTGTTTTGAATGATGAGGCGACACAAATTCACGTAAAACAACAAGTAAGCAACCATCAGCCTATAAAATTTAATTTAGGCGGAAACACAAATTCAATGCCTAAAGTTGAACCAAAAATTGAAGTTCAGCCCGAAGTAAAACAGCCCGTTTCCGAACAAATTGCCATGCCAATAATGGTGCAACCTGTTGTGCAACCAAAACCGGTGGTGACCGAACAAAAAACGATTTTGGTTGACAAGCCCGAACAAAAAATTGAGGATTCCAAAACAAATGTTGCCTTGGGCAAACTAACATTGGCCGAACGCATGCAAAAAACCAAGGTCGATAATTTAGCAACGGCCATTGGATTAAACCAAAAGTTTTTATTCATGAATTTTTTATTTCAGGGTGAAAATAGCAGCTATAACGATGCCATTGAAAAACTAAACAATATGCCAACCGCAGCCGATGCACGTCATTACATTCGCGAACTGGCCTATATCTATACCTGGGATTACGAGAACGAAAACGTTATTTTATTCACCGAATACGTGGAGAGAAGATATATGTAGTATTTCTCGCGGAGTCGCAACGGCCCCTTTTTTTGCCACTAAGACACTAAGTTTCACAAAGATTTTGTATCCCGTATTTAGGTAGGATGATTCATCCTTAACAGGATATTAATCACACCCGCCCCCATGCCTAGTCATTCCTGCGGAGGCAGGAATCTCCCCACCCCCATGCTAAAGTCCCACCCTTATTATTCCACACCCTTAACAACCATTCCTTTAGGCTTAACCAGGAATACAACAAAGAAATCAACTCAGTCAATTTAGGATTCATTTTTAACTATATTAGTGGCACACATTAATATTTAACCTTATGAATCGCTATTTACTCTACCGCTCATTGAGCATTGCCGTTATGGTACTAATTTCTTTGCAATGTATTGCCCGTTCCGGTGGTGGCGGTGGCGACTCAAGTGGTGGCGATGGCGATATAGGCGCAATTATCGAAATAGCGTATTTAATTATTTTCCTCATCCCTTTTCCGTATAACGTAGTTGTATTGGCTGTTTTTATTTTAATCGCACTTTTGGCACGAAAAAAATACAAACAAAGTTCAAACCTCAATACAATTAATAAAGTAAATACAGGGTTTATGAGCGAAAGCCAAATGGGAAGCAAGCTCGCGCTCGTTTCATCCTTTAATAAAGAAGCCTTCATCACCAAATCAACCAATGCGTTTACCGAAGTGCAACGTGCCTGGGAAAAAAAGAATTTAAGTCCTGTTAGACGTTTTATTTCCGATGGTGTTTATCAACGTTTCAATACGCAGATCTTAATGATGAACAAACTGGAGCAAACAAATACCTTTAAACATTTAAAAGTATTGGAAACAAAAATTGCTTTGGTTGAAATTGAAGAACCGTATGAAATTATTCACGTGCAATACAAAGCCGAGATCAGCGATGCGTTTACCAGTGCAAAGCACAGCAATTTAAATCAAAGTTTTAACGAAGAGTTCATTGAGTTCTGGACCTACATCCGCAAAAAGAGCGATAAGCATAAAGATATTTACGAAACAACCAATTGCCCTAATTGTGGCGATGGTTTACCGGCCGATATGGGCGAAATAAGCAAATGTCCTTCGTGTCAAACATATATTAATACAGGCGAATTCGATTGGGTATTGTGCGAAATTACGCAACCCGAAGAATTTATTGATTTTGTAAATAATTTATCAAGCAAAAATTATTTGGCATCGCAACTGGAAGCGTACAAAAAAACATTGCCAAACGCCAATACACAATTTTTGGAAGACAAAGCAAGCAACGCATATTTACAAATTCGTGTGGCACATGCCTTGAACGATATGACGCGCATCAGACGTTTCTCGAGCGATACGTTTTACGATTCGGTTTCAGAAGGCAAGCATGATAAATATTTATTCAACCGTATTTTCTTACGCGATGTAAGCATGGTAAATATTTTAGAGAACGCTACACATTATTTTGCTGCATTCTCTATTAATTGTAAGGAACAAAAAGTAAAAGTAGAAGGTACTTCAGCAAAATTACTGGATGCGGCCTTAACCGGTTCCAGTTCGGTTTTAGTAATGACCATTGCCAAAGAAAATAAAGTTGGAGCACACTCGGTATTGGCGCATAATTGTTCGCAATGTGGCGGACCGGTTGGTGATACAACCGTATTGGCTTGCCAGTATTGCAACAATATTTTGAATGACGATAAAAAGGATTGGGTTGTTACCGGCCTGATGAGTAAAGAAGAATACTCGACTTACAAAACACAGTTCAGCACACAAATGATCTCTAACAAGAAAGAAACGGCCATGATGGAAATTGATCTTCATGCACGCGATTTTGCTATCAATAATATGATGGTGGTTATGATGGTTGATGGAACCTTGGGCGATGAAGAAAAAGATTTTGCGGTAAAAATTGCTAAGAAACTTGGTTACGACAGCAAAAAGATCTCTGCTCTTTGGGAACATTCACAAGCCAATAAATTAGGCATCATTATGCCCGATGATAAAAAAACGCAGCAAAAAGTATTCAAGTACATGCAAAAAGCTGCTAAGATTGATGGTGTAGTATCCGACCAGGAACAAGCCATTTTGGATGATGTGAAGAGTAAATATGAGTTGATGGAGTAGTAAGAATAATTTGGGTAGTTAATACTATAATATTATGACCATGAAATTGGATTCAAATTATGTAATAACTCCTTTTCACAATTTACTTAGAGATTGCCAGAATAATGTTTTATTAGGACTAAGGCTTGTAGAGAAACTGGACAAATTTCCTGAACCAACACAAGAAGAGTTGCAATTTTTTCAATTATCAGTAGGTGAAAAGGCAACGGACATTATTAAAAGTAAGGCTGGATTTAAAAAATGGGTTTTAGTAAATGGCTTTGAAGATATTTATAAATGTTTTCGTTTGACGCTTGAGCGATTATACATTCTAAAGACGATTGACAATAAAATTAAATCGGGTGATAATTTTAATTTTGTAGACACTGAAAGCCAGTTGAGCGTTAAAGCCAGAGATTTTTATTTCGACAAACTTTTGAGTTCCGTCAATTCTTTGCTCTTAGAGCCCCTCAAATACGATAAGGAAATAAGGTCTTTCAATTGCGCTCGAAATTGTTTAGTGCATACTAACGGACTTATTACACCAAGACATTGCAATAATATTGAAAAAGATAGATTGACGATTTTTGGTAACAGATTTAAAATGTTTTTTAAAAAGGGTGAGGAGGAAATAATTGCTGAAATAGGAAAGCCCGGTCCAGAAAACACAGCATTAATGTTAGGAGCGGAAGAATTTCAAATTGAATTCAATAAGGATACAGAAATTGAACTTAGTTTAAAACAATTTCTCGACATTCTGAATACATGTGTTTTTATTAGAGCAGATATTGAGGGGAAACTAAAAGTATAGCTTAATAACAAATTAATGAAATTAGAAATACTTCATAAAATAATCGTCTTTAGCCTAGTTGTTTCGTGTTTCGCCTTTTGCAATTCTCAAAAAACGAAGTCTGATTATTGTTCAGGTGACTTTAGTCTTCACTCTTCTCAGGTGGCAGAAAAGTCAGATAAAGGGGAAAATCTATATACGCAACCTTTGGAGTCATCAATAGAGAGAGTCTCAGAGACTATAACGATTGTAATGACAATTCAGGGTAAAATCCAAGAGGTAATGACTTTCTGGATTGATTCAACAACGTGTAAGGATGAAAATCCCATAGAGTTTCATTCTCATCAAATACGTAAAATGTTTTCGGTGGATAATTCCTCATCAAATAAGGTGGAAAAAATTAAAACAACCATCGAGGTGGATTTAATAAAAAATGAGATGGTAATCTACGGTGAAAAGTCAAGCGGTAAACTGGTATTGATACTAAACAATTGAGTAAAACTCTCGAAACCATATCTGAAATCTTTGGCTGGATAAGAATTGTTCTTTCCCCATTACTTATTGGGGCTGGTCTTGGTGCAATTATTTATTATAATTATCCAACCTGGACCTCATTTATTATTGCTATTCTCCTGGGGGTTTTAGGTTTGGTTATTGGTGTAATATGGGCAACCCGTGTTTGGGATAAAGAAGGCACTATGCAATTTCTTTCAAGAGTTGATGCAAGTCCTGATCTTGATAAGAAGGTGGATGAGGAGAAGAAAGATTAGTGTTTCACTTTTTA
>JAYUZA010000070.1:0-7520 GCA_043752145.1 Flavobacteriales bacterium | reverse complement strand
ATTTCCACCTGTGGTGAATCTTTTAATTTTTTTATTTCAAGCGCTTTTGAATAATTTACAAGAAAGCTTAAAACGGCCTTTGACGGTTTTAGGTTTTTACTTTCATTAATTTGGGTGCTTGGAACAATGTTTTGAGTAGAGGTTTTAACCATACGCTATTTAATTTGGGGTTTTGCATGTTATGGTACTATAACGCATGGTTTTTTGGAATATTGTGTAGGGTCAAAAAAGGCCGCTAAGGCTTGTTTGGCGGGCTTTTAAGTAAATGGCCGTTTGGGGTATTTGGGTTAAACAGGGGCGAATTTTAGCCCTTTTAACCCCGGTTATATTTTGTGTAACTTCGTTCAACCGAATTTTAGCTTCCCGAAAAACCGGAATAGTGAGATGGCAGAATTGCTAAACACTGATTTACAATGTGCATTGGATGCACTTTTCATGACGAAATAATTTTCAGGTTGAAATAAGATGTGTGTATTCAACTTTCTGGCATGAACTATTAAACAAATTAATTGTATTGATATTAACCAATGCCCATTTTATGGATTTTGTTCGTTTTTAGCATCACTCAACTAATAAGTGGGGTATGCGTCACGAATAAAATTTAAGTACATTGCTTTAACGCTTTAAAATCAAAACAACACACATGAAGATCAAAAAACTATGGCCCATACTCTTGCTTTGTACAGTTACGGTCAACGCGAAAGAAAAGGAACTGGAATTAAAAACATCCATTACTGATGTTACCGTTTTTCAAAACGGTGCGCAGGTTAAGCGAAACGGAACACTGACTATTCCCGCAGGTGAGTACGATATTGTGATACGCGATGCAACATCACTGCTGAAAAAAGAAAGTATTCAGGTTAAAGGCGAAGGAAATTTCACCATCCTTTCGGTCAATCATCAAATTATGCTTGACGACCAAAATCAGGACAAAACAAAATGGGCCACGTTGGAAACAAAGCAAAAAGAGCTGATGCGAAAAATGGAAGACCTCTCGGTAAAAATTGAGGTGTTGCGTACCGAAGAGACCATTGTAGGAAATTTGCAATACGTAAGTACCAATACCGAAGGAATAACGGTTGAACAGGTTAGAAAAGCACAGGATCTGTTACGTATAAAAATGGCGACCATTAAAACCGATAAATTAATTGCGAGTCGCGCAATGCAGGAATTGTATGACGAACATCAAAAAGTAACACAAGAACTTACCGCTATAAGAACACCTAAACAAAAAGTGAGTTATGAGATCGTTATTAAAGTGTTGGCTAAAGCCGAAACAAAAGCCGAAATAGGCTTAACCTATATTGTGCCCAATGCACGATGGTATCCTACGTATGATCTTCGTGTAAAGACCGTGGCCGAACCCATGGTAATTGAATACAAAGCCAACGTAACACAACAAAGCGGGGAGGACTGGGCGAATGTGAAATTAAAATTATCAACGGGTGATCCATCGCAATCATCGCAAAAACCTACGGTAGAACCATGGTTATTGTATTTAAACCAAGGTTATGTTCAGCCGCGTGCAAAAGATAATTATTACCGTTATACCGATGCAAAATTCACGAAGGTAAGCGGAACTGTTATGGATCGATCGACCGGTGAACCTTTGCCTTTTTGTACGGTAATGGCATATGGAACAAATGTTGGTGCCAACACCGATCTTGACGGACGCTTTAATTTGGTTTTACCCGAAAACGCAACATACTTAACTGTGAAATATATAGGTTATGCCGAAAAAAGTATTGCCATTAACGGATCGGATATGAAAGTTTATATGGAAGCAAACGACAATCAACTTAACGAGGTGGTTGTTTCAGAAAACGGCTCGGGAGTATCGGTTGAACAAGATGAAAAACTACTTTATTCAACTGCCCGTGGTGGGCGTAATGACAAAGGAAATTATTCTATTGATGGCGAAATCATTGAAAAAGTGGAAGCAGGAAATGTTTCGGTTGCGCCCACCCTAAATATTGTAAGTACAGAATTTGTTATCGATGATAAATATACCATTGCTTCGGATCCCAAAAACATTATTGTTTTTATACAGTCCATTCAAACCAGTGCGCAATACCAATATTACTGCGCGCCCCGTTTGGAAAAAGATGTTTTTTTGACGGCACAAATGGTGGATTGGGAGCAATATAATTTATTGGAAGGACAAGCCAATGTGTTTTTTGAAGGAACGTTTATTGGAAGTACATTGTTAGATACGCGTTTTTTAACCGATACACTTGAAATTTCGTTGGGGCGCGATAAAAGCGTAAAAGTAGAACGCAAAAAATCGAAAGAGTATAATAAACGACAGGTGATAGGAGGGAATAATATTGCTTACCGTCATTGGGATATTACAGTACGTAACGGAAAACAAGTACCCATTAATATTATGGTGGAGGATCAGTTCCCTCTTTCGGCCGACAGTAAAATTGAGGTTAAGCAAGAAGAGCGGAGCGGAGGAAAACTGGATGATAAAACAAATATTGTGACTTGGGAGTTTAACCTGAATGCTAGTGAAACAAAAGCAGTTCAGTTAAAATATTCGGCTAAGTATCCAAAGGGGACGTTTATTGGTTTGGATTAAACCTTAAAGTAAAATCAGAAACAGGAAATCAAAAAAAAAATCTTGAAAATGAAAAAAACAAACCAATATATAAAAGGATTTTTATTCGTAATGCTAAGCCTTAATGCGGTAGCTAAAGACACCGACTTAAAAACGACTTTAACCGAAGTTACCGTTTTTCAAAGCGGAGCGCAGGTTAAACGCATAGGTTCGGTAACCATACCGGCAGGTGAACATGAAATAAAAATCAAAGATGCAACCGCGCTTTTAATTAAGGAAAGCATACAGGTAAAAGGTGAAGGAAATTTCACCATTCTATCGGTAAACCATCAGGTGAATATTGATGATGTGAACAATGAAAAAGTAAAATGGGATGAACTGGAAGCAAAACAAAAGGACTTGATGAGGCGTATGGAGGAATTAAGTGTAAAACTTCAGGTATTGAATGCCGAAGAAGCAACCATCATGAATTTATCGGCCATTACAACCAGCGTAAAAGGTGTTACGGTTGAGCAAATGGCCAAAGCACAGGAAGTGGTAAAAATTAAACTGACCGATATTAAAATTCAAAAATTAAATAACTCACGCCAGGTGCTTGAACTATTTGAAGAACATAAAATTGTTACCCAGCGTTTGGTCGCATTGCGAACGCCCAAACAAACTGTAAGTTATGAAATTGTGATCAAAGTTTTTGCAAAAACCGAGACTAAAGGAAGTTTTGAAATTAATTATATAGTTCCCAATGCACGCTGGTATCCTACGTATGACCTGCGTGTAAAAGACGTTTCATCACCCATGACAATTGAATACAAGGCAAACGTTTCGCAGGAGAGTGGTGAGGATTGGAACAATGTAAAACTAAAATTATCGACAGGAGATCCGTCTCAATCATCCAAAAAACCCGAAGTAGCCGCCTGGTGGTTATACCTGAATCAAAATTATGTTCAGCCGCATGCTCAAAATAATTTTTATCGTTATACCGATGCGCGTTTTACTAAGGTAAGCGGAACAATTACAAATAATGAAACAGGTGCTACAATTCCCTGGTGTAACATTATGGTGCCGGGAACAAATATTGGCACAATGGCCGATGCTGAGGGGAATTTTTCGTTGGTATTGCCTGTTAATACTAGGCAGTTGTATGTTTATTCAATAGGCTATATGGCGCAAACGGTTTCGGTTACTGAAAAAAACATGAATGTAAAACTGCAAAAGCAATACATGGCATTAAATGAAACAGTAAAGACCGATTATGAAAAACAATTAATGACGGTACAGGCACCTCTTATTAATGGTGATTATAACGGAGGTTTATTTACGTTGGATGTGCCGGTGAATCCAATTTATGGCGGAGTTCCGGCCGCGTACGGTCAAGCAGATGCAAATGCTTCCTATGGTTATAGTAATAGTGCTATGAATTCCAATAATATTACTCGTTATGCAGATGCGGCTTCATCAGACGTATTAAGGAGAACAAGTGGTTCTCAAATCGCATCAATACCAACTGCCACCAAAACGCTCAATATTGTAAGCAGCGAATTTTTGATCGAAGAAAAGTACACTGTTCTATCGGACCCTAAAAGTATAATTGTTACCATTGAAAGTATTAGTACGCCCGCAACCTATCAATATTACTGCGCACCGCGTTTGGATAAAGATGTTTTTTTAACGGCACAATTGGTCAACTGGGAACAGTATAATTTATTGGAGGGTCAGGCCAACGTATTTTTTGAAGGAACATTTATTGGCAATACTTTTTTTGATACCCGTTATTTGGTGGATACACTTGAAGTAAGTTTGGGCCGCGATAAATCAATAAAGGTTGAGCGAAAAAAATCGAAAGAGTATAATAAGAAGCAAGTTTTGGGAAGCGATAATGTTGCGTATCGCCATTGGGATATTGCCGTGCGCAATGCAAAAGCACAAGCCATCAACATTATGATAGAAGATCAGTTCCCGATATCGGCCGACAGTAAAATAGAAGTTACGCAGGAAGAAAAGAGTGGAGGAGAGCTGAACGAAAAAACCGGTGTAGTAACATGGCCTTTAAAAATAGAACCATCCACCACAAAAAGTTTAGCGTTTAGGTATAAGGTAAAATTCCCGAAAGGTAATTTTGTGGGACTTGATTAGACCCATGACACAAGATACACGATACACGATACACGAAATTGCTCTTTAAAACATGTTCACGAATTTGATTGATTCTTGTAATCCTACTTAAAACCCAAGTTTGATCGTACAAGCATGCGGAAGAATTGTACATGAACCTTTTTCAGGAATGGCCGTAAATTTGGTTGTAGTTAAAAAACTAAATTTATAGACATATGAAAACACTCTTCACCCTTTTAGTCGCCATACCCTTATTTATGGTATGTGCTAACGTAAACGCACAATGGACAACACTTAGTTTCCCTTCAACCCAGGCTTTGGACAAAGCTGCTTTTCCTGACGATAATACAGGTTATGTAGCCAACTCCTTATACAATAAACTTTGGCGAACCCAAAACGGTGGCGCCAGTTGGGACAGTATAACTTTTACTGCGCATGTAAATGATGTTGACTTTTTATCGGCCGATACAGGATTTGTTTTAATAGGTCAGGGCGCTACATCTTATAGTGTTAAATCAACCAATAATGGTGGCGATACATGGACCGACCACCCAATACCCGGAACCGGCATAAGTTACCAAACAGTTTATTTCACAAGTAAATTGGTAGGTTATATAATTGATTACGGAGCTAACATATTAAGAACGGCCGATGGTGGAACAACGTGGACACCTGCCGCTATAGGTTCGTACGCATATTCATTAGACAAGGAACATATTAATAATGATACACTTGTTTTTGCGGGAGCCGATGGAACATTTGCTTATATGGGTGCAATTTACAGGTCGTATGACGCGGGCGCCACGTGGCAGGCCGTTATGCACGATTCAGCCTATTCGACATTTTTAGGAAGTCACTTTCTTAATGGCATGCACGGGTATACGGTACATTCAAGCACATGGAGCACGAGTGAATCGGTTTTGTCAAAGACGTTGGATGGTGGAAACAGCTGGACAGAATTTTATACAGATGTAAATTATGTTTTTCAGGATGTTTTTATGAGAACCCCTGTTGAAGGATACATTACCGGAATTACATTGAGTAATACAGGTGAAATACTAAAAACCCTTGATGGAATTAGCTGGACAACGGATCATACAACAGCTTATCCCGTACGTAAATTCTTTAACAACGGTAATATTTTATGGGGAATTGGTGATGGCGGTACAGTTGTAAAGAAAAATATTACGGTGGGAATTGAAGAAAGTGAATTGGATTTGACTGGTAAAATATATCCTAATCCAACGAACGGAATAGTGTTTACAAATTTTAATGAACCTTCACGTATCACGTTTTTTGATTCAAAAGGAAATACAGTGTTGTTCCAAACATCAAATCCATTTCAATCCTTAGATATTTCATCACTCTCAAACGGGATTTATTTTATGCAAATCGCAATAGGTAGTAAAGTAGGGTCACAAAAAGTCCTGTTGAGTAAATAGAAAGTAATAGTAATTTAAAATAGTATTGAATGAAAAAGATATTGATATTTCTTACAATAGTTTTGCCGGTAACAGGAAAAACGCAATGGAATATTATTTACACTCATAGTGATATTGAAAGTGCCATGCATGTGCTTAATAAAGACACAATATTTTCGGTAACCGGTGAGGGTGGGCGAATATTCAAGTCAACTGATGGGGGCAATGCTTGGTCGTTATACCAAACAGTTTTTACAACTTCGTGGTTTTTAGATGTTCATTTTCCAAATCCCTTAACAGGATATGCCTGTGGCGGTTCAGCTTTTGGCGAGCATAAAGAAGTAATTGCCAAAACGATTGATGGTGGCCAAACATGGGACTCACTAACGTCTGACGCTTTTGGAGGATATTCATTTACACGAATACATTTCATTAATTCAGATACAGGTTTTGTTGCTGGTCAATTCAACGGTTTATTGAGAACGTTTGATGGAGGCACAAGTTTTTCGCCTGTAGGTTTTCCAAATGATGGTGTTGCACGCGAAATATTATTTCAATCGCCAGTCAACGGATTTGTTACGGCTTCAAAATACATAGCTCCTGATACCTATGTATATTCCATTTTAAATACAGGTGACCTTGGGAATACGTGGACGGAAGTGTATCTCGATACCATGAGCGCTGTAACAGGAATGGATCACAGGACTGTCAATACCTTGTTTTTTGTGAATAGTTTGGTTGGTTTTGCCGTTGGAGGCAATGGGTTGTTTTTGAAAACAATTAACGGTGGACTTACATGGGCTGCACAATTAATTTCGCCAAATAATAATTTGACAGGACTGCATTTCATTGACGAAAACGTAGGTTATATAAATAACGCGGGTGGAATACAAAAAACAACCAATGGGGGGAATACATGGGCAGCACAAACCATATTTCCGCTAACAATAATTCACCAAATAAGTTTTGCTAGCGATACGCTTGGTTTTGCCCTAGGTGATTATGGTATTTACAAAACGGTAAATGGAGGTGGTTCTATTGGAATAAGTGAAACAGATGGAAATTTATTGGGTTCCGTATATCCCAATCCAACGAACGGAATAGTAAATTTTGATTTTAATGAAACGGTTAAATTGAGTTTGTTTGATGCATCGGGAAACAATGTGCTTTTGCTAAAAATAAATTCGCATCAAACAGTTGACATGAGTCAATTACCTAATGGTATTTATTTGGCAAGAGTTGTTGCCGGAAATAAAACCGGCTCTGTAAAGATTATTTTGAGTCGTTAAAATATGAAATCAAAAATCGGAAAATTCGAATTTTTTGATTTCTGATCTCATATCTCTGATTTGTTGTTTATATTGTTTAAAAGACCCCATGGAGCATTCGTGGGTTTTTTATTTTCGTACTCTGCCAGGGATGGAGCC
>JAYUZA010000069.1:0-7530 GCA_043752145.1 Flavobacteriales bacterium | reverse complement strand
GGTATAGGCAAATGAATCGGGTTGAAAACCGTAAAAATGCAATGCTTCACGCTCATAACCGAATTCGGCATTACCCCTGTAAACTTTCCATAATTTACTTCCATAAACCGACACTTCGTTTTTGCTGAATCCGTTAAAAGCAACATCGTTTATCCCACCTTGTGTTGAAAAATGTTTGTAATGCACTCCATAATCGCTGGTGGCGTTGCGTTCCTGGT
Source organism: Flavobacteriales bacterium (assembly GCA_043752145.1). Taxonomy (GTDB): domain Bacteria; phylum Bacteroidota; class Bacteroidia; order Flavobacteriales_D; family UBA2798; genus DASPJQ01. Next base: position 7,312 of record JAYUZA010000069.1, on the reverse strand, counting down.
TAAAATACAATTCGCCCAAAACATTGGTATAATTTCCAACACCCAGTTTGGTATAGAATTTATACAATTTATCCAACAATTCTTTCGGAATAACATTGGCGGCCTTTAAAGCTTCGGGAAGAATTGTTGTTTGTGCCTGCGCTGTTACCGAAAGATACTTAACAGGCAATTGCGCCATAACCGAATCGCGATAAACCGGTTTATCGGGAATTTTATTGGCTTTCTCAACGCGTCTCATTGACTCGGAATAGTGTGTTTCCTCATTTTGAGCCTCTACATTAAATACAAGGGCCAAAACTAAAACCAATGCAATAAAATATTTTATATGTATGTTCATCATAATTCTTTTTCTCTTATTTATTTTCTTCAACCGGTTCTTCCTCTTTTATCACTTCAGTTTTTCTTTGTTCTGTTTTTCTTTGTTCTCCATCGGTCAAAGCATCCAATTTTTGAGTAGCAGTTCCAATTATTTCATCATCCGTCTTTTTATAACCGTCTATGATGCTTTTAAATGTGGCTTTGGCCTGTGCCGTATCACCCAACTGCAAATAATTATCGGCTAATAAAATAAAACCCCTTGCGGTCCAATAACTATAGGTTGGTTTTTGCTTGAAAAAAGCAAACAGATCTTTTTCCACCACTTTATACTCAGCATTATTATACTTGATCTGAATACGCGTAAACGTTGCCTCAGCTTTCCATTCACGCATGGTTAATTTCTCCACCTCTTTAAAATCACTTGCCGCATCGGTAAAATTACCTTGCTCAAAAGCGGTCTTTGCTCTATAATAATATGCTTCGGCTTTATCATCATCCTTCACGTTTTTTGAATCCAACACTTTTTTGGCATAATTGAATATTTCGGAACTGTTCTTTAATTGATAATGTCCCTTTAATTGATTAATACGGCTTGTAAGCAATTCGCCTTCATCGGTACTGGTGGTTTCGATGCGATGTTCATAGTCAATTACTTTTGGCCAGTCCTTAATGCTTACATAATAATAAGCCAATTTTTTTACAGAGCTCTGCGTATAGGCATTGGTTGGCATATTGGCAATTTTTTCATAGTACAAAGCAGCATTTAGGTAGTCATTTTTTATTTCATAACAACGTGCTAAAAGATCGTACGCCTGCAATTCAAATCGCGCAGGAACAAATTCCTGTAAATATGTAGTTAATGTTGTAATGGTTTTGTCATGGTACTTAGCAAGGAATAATTCTTCGGCCTTTTCAAAATAGGCAGTATCTGCTTTCGCTTTATTTCCATCAAATTTATTATATTGTTTCATCAAGGCAAGCCATTCATCCATTTTATCCATATCTGCATAAACCGGTTGTAGTTTTTTAAGCGCCAAATCTATGTCATCGGCATTAGGATAATCCTTCAAAATTTCCTTATACGATTTAACCGACAGATCATAATCTTTATTCCTGTAATGAATCAAAGCAATTTCGAATCGCGAACGTTTTACTTTCATGAAATTATCGGGATGCTCACTTATAACACGCTTATAATATTCCATGGCAGATGAACGATTTTCTAAAACCCTGTACGTTTCGGCAATCTCAAATTTAGCATCGCCCACATATTTTGATTGTTTGTACGTTGATAAAAGATCCTTCATTAATTTGATCTTCTCTTCCTTCCTATCGGTAAAACCCGAACACATGGCTTTTTGGTACAAGGCATAATCTTTACTGTTAGTCATGCCCGATGCATAGGCTCTGTCGTAATACGTTAATGCGCTTGCATTATCTGCACGTATATAATATATATCGCCAATGCGCAACAAGGCATCATTCAACCGTACATTATCCTTTTCACTTTTATTGTCTACAAATGTGCGGAAGTGCACCAAACTTTGAGCATATAATTCCTTTGATACGTTTGAACTGTTGTTGGATGCACGCATTTCGTTTACACCCGACAAATATCCCTTTTGCATATAACAATAGCCCAAATTGTATTGCGCTCGGGTATAGTAATTGGAATTAATTGCTCCCGGTTCTTCCAAAAAACGATTGTATCCCTGAATGGCATCATCCCAACTGCTGTTGTTATAATTGCTTTCACCGATCCAATAATGTCCTTGACTGTTCAACTCCTTGTCGATAGGATACTTTTTTACTTCGCCAAAATATTTTTTTGCTTTGTCGTAATCTGATTTATAAAAAAAATCGGTGCCTAAATTAAATGCTACCATCTGGAACGACTGTTGCAAGGCCAGATCCTTATTTTTTAATTCGTTCAAAGTGATATATGCTGACTCATAATTTTTACCGGCCAAAAACATGCTGACCAAATATGTTTTTAATTCTTCAGTTCGTTTTGATTCAGGATACTTTTCAAAATATGATTTAACTGAATTTATGGCATCATGATACGGATTAAATGAAAGCTCATAATTTAATTTCACGTAATTGTAATGCGCATCTTCCTGCAATATGGGATTAATGTCAATTTTCATGCATCGTGCATAAGTTTGACGCGCTTCTTCTTTTTTGTCGCTTTTCAAATACGCACTTGCCATATGATACCATGCGGTTTGAGCAAGTTCATCGTTAACATTTACGCATTTGTTAAACCATGAAACCGCTTTTGCATACTGTTTGGTCTCCAAGGCACAGAAACCAAGGCGGTAACTTTCGTCACGTCCCGGTGCACCCATGGATGAATATTTTTCAAGATACGGAAATGCCTGATCATACTTTTTTAAGTTATAATACGATGAACCAATTATCAGGTTCAATTCAGCTTCACGCTTTGGAACCACCGAATCCATCAAAGGAACACCGTATTCGACCGTTTTTTGATATTCGCCCTGATAATAATAAATTTGAGTAATGTAGTACGGTACAATCGAACTAAACCCTTCTTCCTTTTCCAATTTCAAAAAACCTTCAAGCGCTGCCTGGTATTTTTTTTCTTCATAGGCAATATGACTATAATAATAAATTGCAGGTTTTTGGTAGGTATTCTCCGTATTACGAATTTCGTTAAACGCTGTACTTGCCTCTGTTTTTTTACCCAATTGAAAATTAGAATGGGCCCACTTAAAATAATACTCGGCCAATTCCGACTCGTTCAGATCAAACTTATCCACTTTGGTGTAGTAGTCAACCGCTTTTTGGTAACGCTTTTGCTGATAATAGTGTTTTCCCAATAAAAAGTATATCGTTTTACATTGCGATGCCTGTTGATGCTCACGCAAAAAGGTAAGCAATAAGTGCTCGGCATCCTTTCTGAATAAATACAAATGGCAAAGGGCAACATGATATTTTGCATTGATCACCATTTCATTTGCATTGTTCCTTTGCATGGTCACCACATCCTCAAAATGTTTGGCCGCAGCCGAATATTTTTGCTTGGCATACAAATCAATGGCCGTACGGTAAACCAACTCTACATCGCGGTAGGCAGCAGTGCGTTGGGCATTTCCGGAAAATTGAAAATTTCCCGCACACGTAAAAATTAAAATTATAAAGGCACTATATCGCATAGTTTAAAGGTATTTTACAGCGGGCAATGCTGTTAAAACTCGTCTCATAGTTTTCAACGCCATCCTGTTAACACATAACGTTAAAATTCAAAAAAATTACAAGTATGGTGTGCATATTTGTTATAATGGAAACTGCGCCTCAACCGGTAATTGAATTAAAACACTGCAATTTATTTCAGGGGGACACTCTTGTGCTTTCAGATATCAATTTTACCATTGGTAAAGGCGAATTCATTTACTTGGTGGGTAAAACGGGAAGTGGTAAAAGCAGTATTTTAAAAACACTCTATGGCGACCTACCCCTCAAAAATGGTGTTGGAACTGTGGCCGGCTTCGACTTACTAAAACTAAAACGAAGAAAGATCCCATTCCTTCGCAGAAAACTGGGTATCGTATTTCAGGACTTTCAATTGTTAAACGACCGAACGGTTTACGATAACCTAAGGTTTGTCATGCGCTCAACGGGGTGGAAAAACAAAAAAGAAATGCAATTGCGCAGCGATGAATTGTTAAATCAGTTTGGTCTTGAGGGAAAAGGAAATAAAAATCCACACCAATTATCGGGTGGTGAACAGCAAAGGGTGTCCATTGTAAGAGCCCTTTTAAACAAACCTGATATTATTTTGGCTGATGAACCCACCGGTAACCTTGACCCTGAAACATCATCTGAAATCCTGAACATTCTTTTCGAAATAAGTAAAACGGGCACGGCTGTATTAATGGCTACTCACGATTATACTATAATGGAAAAATTTCCGTTTAAGACTCTGCGTTGTGAATCGGGGAAACTAACTGAGGTAAATCCGGTCGCCTACTTTAATCCTTTAAAATAACACTTATGGTATCGGTACTTATACCGATTTACAATTACGATGTGCGGGCTTTTGTAAAGCAGCTTGCTACACAATTGGAAAAAAATGGAATTGAAGGAGAGATCCAATGCCTGGATGACGGATCCAAAGAAGAATTCAAAATTTTAAATCGGGAAATTTCAAATCTCAAATTTGTACAATACAAGGAACTCAATGTGAATATTGGCCGCAGCCGCATTCGAAACCTATTGGCAACGACCGCAAAATTTGAATGGCTGCTTTTTGTTGATTGCGATTCTGAAGTAAGCGATACCGATTATTTGAAAAACTATCTTGCGCATACAAATGATAGTAAATGTCTTATTTACGGGGGTACAAATTATCAATTGGATAAACCTGCAATTAAATTTTTGCTTCATTGGGCGTATGGAAACGAACGTGAATGTGTTTCCCACGAAAAAAGGGCGAAAAATAAATTTGGCACTTTTAAAACGAATAATTTTTTTGTGAACCGCATGGTTTTTGAAAAAACACAATTTAACGAAAGTGTGACCGGTTACGGGCACGAAGATTCGCTTTTCGCTAAGGACCTTGAACGAAACGGGTGCGATATTCGTCACATAAATAATCCGCTTCAGCATAACGGCTTGGAATCAAATGAGGTTTTTTTGGAAAAGCAATATACAGCTGTAAAAAATCTTGCGTCATTATACACACGCGAACTTGTAGGGAACGAGATTCGCCTGATAAAATTCTACCACAAGCTCAAAGCCCTGAAATTATTGTTGCTGGTAAAAAAATTATTCCTGCGCGATAGTGATCTGCTTAAAATGAATTTAACATCGTCAAAACCGAAATTGACTAATCTCGACAGGCTTAAGTTGGGTTGGTTCTTAAATGAACTAGAAAAGAAATAGACTAATACAATATTTCCAGGGGAGTTGTAACCCCTTTTACACAGTAAACCGAATCTTCACCAAAAGTTGAGACACCGCTCTTCGTCTTAAAATACGTATATTTTACATACCTATTGGCATAACGCATACACGAATAAGTAGTATCAACAGCGTTACCCGTTTTCATTACAGGTGAATTAGAACAGCATTCCGAACAGGTAGACCCCATCATTTGGAACTGAAAATAATCGTTGGCGTCAAACGGAATATTGTTTTTTAGATGGATCTGCAGGGTTCCCGAAGCATCAATTTCAAAACTCTGTGCATTGGAGTTTTTGGTACTTAAATTATCGGGGTTAACAACCTTAAAAGTGCCAAAATAACTTGTGGCCGCAACCGAAAATTCAAAATCTGATGTATTTGGCTTTTCAATATCAAACGAATAATTTCCACTTCCATCAGTTGTGGTACTGGTAAGAGACGTAAATGTAGTAGTAAAAACTCCGTCCTTATAGGGTTTGTATCGAATAGTAACTGTAGCACCCGCAACACCTGAACCTGTGCTCTTATCAGTCACAGAACCGGTTATTAACATGGTTGGCTTTTCCTTTTTCCTGCAAGTAACCAAACCGATACCAACCGCTAGTATAATAATAGCATACTTCATATAGTAAATTTACAAAAAAAAACATACATTTTTACGACCATTCCCTAAATCGCACCTTAAACTTGTTAAATTTGCCACTCAAATCAACTTATGAAAGTCATTTCACCGTATTTACGACCCTATAAAAATTTAATTTTTCTTGCTCTTATTTTAGCCTCGGTCAACCAGGTCTTTTCATTGCTGGACCCTTACATTATGCGCACCATGCTTAATGACTATCAAAGGCTTGGCAACACCATTCCCGAAGCAACCTTTATTCGTACCGTATTGTTTTATGTGGGACTGGCTATTGGTGCCGCAATGGTATCGCGCCTTGCCAAAAATTTTCAGGATTACTGTGTAAGTGTTATTACGCAAAAGGTAGGCACCGATATTTATACCGCAGGCATAAAACATACACTTGCCATGCCTTACCAGCTTTTTGAAGATCAGCGCAGCGGTGAAACCTTGGGTCGAATTCAAAAAGTGAAGACCGACAGTGAGCGACTTATTTCGGCACTCATCAATATTCTTTTCACTTCTTTGATAGGATTAATTTTTGTAATGATCATTTCAACTTTTGTCAATTGGAAGATCACCCTATTTTACATGGCAGCTATTCCAATTGTTGGTGTTTTAAGTTCTTTCCTCAGTAAAAAAATAAAAGTCATTCAAAAACGAATTGTTGGCGAAACAACATCGCTTGCCGGTTCAACTACCGAAAGTTTGCGCAACATTGAATTGGTTAAAAGTTTGGGATTAACCGAACAGGAAGTAAATCGTTTAAACACCAATACCCATAAAATATTGGGGCTTGAGTTAAAGAAAGTAAAATACATTCGTACGCTGAGTTTTATTCAGGGAACCACTATTAATTTATTGCGCAATGCTGTAATTGTATTTTTAATTTACCTGGTTTTTAAAAATGAAATTAAAATTGGTGATTATTTCCTGTTTTTCATGTATTCGTTCTTTATTTTTAATCCCCTGCAGGAGTTCGGTAACATCATTCAATTGTATAGAGAAACAGAAGTATCGCTCACCAATTTTAAACAGTTGATGGAGCAACCCGTTGAACCGATTCCTGCGAACCCGATAAAAATAGGCGCGATCAACCAAATGGCCTTCGAAAATGTTTCGTTCAAACATTTAACGTCAACCAAACACGCCTTAAAAAATGTTTCCTTCAATGTTAAGACAGGAGAAACCGTTGCTTTTGTTGGACCTTCGGGAAGTGGTAAAACCACCTTGGTAAAATTATTGGTGGGCTTGTATCACCCGCTTGAGGGAACAATTAAGTACAACGATCATGATTATGATAAAATTGATATTAACGATTTGCGCAATCAATTGGGTTTTGTAACCCAGGATTCGCAATTATTTTCTGGAACATTAAAAGAGAATTTACAGTTCGTGAAGCCTGATGCAACCGATGAAGAATGTTTAAACGCGTTAACA
>JAYUZA010000068.1:0-17568 GCA_043752145.1 Flavobacteriales bacterium | reverse complement strand
GTTGCCTTGGAAGAAAATTTCGACATACACGATAACGAAGAGCCATTTGTAGATAAAGAAGTCGAGAAAGTTCTGCGTCCAAAAACATTTGACGATTTTACAGGTCAGGATAAAGTACTGGCCAATTTAAAAGTTTTTGTGGAGGCTGCAAAATTCCGTACCGAAGCGCTGGACCATGTATTGTTGTTCGGGCCTCCCGGCCTTGGAAAAACAACGCTGGCCAATATTATTGCCAACGAAATGGGTGTGGGAATTAAAATTACCTCGGGTCCCGTATTGGATAAACCCGGTGATCTTGCAGGATTATTGACCAATTTAGAAAAAGGTGATATTCTTTTTATTGATGAAATTCATCGTTTATCACCGGTGATAGAAGAGTATTTATACAGCGCCATGGAAGATTATTCCATCGACATAATGATCGACAGTGGTCCAAACGCGCGAACCGTACAACTAACGTTGAACCCCTTCACGCTAATTGGCGCTACAACCCGTTCGGGATTATTGACCGCTCCTTTGCGTGCACGTTTTGGTATTAATGCACGCCTGGAATATTATGAAACAAAAACATTGACCGGTATTGTAAGCCGAAGCGCAACCATTTTAGAAATTCCCATTCACGAAGATGCCAGTGCCGAAATTGCGGGTCGCAGCCGCGGCACACCCCGTATTGCCAATGCTATTTTAAGACGTGTGCGCGATTTTGCGCAAATAAAAGGTAACGGAAGCATTGAAATGGATATTGCCAAACATGCCTTGGAAGCGTTGAACGTTGACAAACATGGTTTGGATGAAATGGATAATAAAATTTTATCTACGCTCATTGATAAATTCAAAGGTGGTCCGGTGGGCTTAACAACAATTGCAACCGCTGTTGGCGAAGAAGCCGAAACCATTGAAGAAGTTTACGAACCCTATTTAATTCAGGAAGGATATTTGGCACGTACATCGCGTGGACGTATGGCCACCGAATTAGCGTATAAGCATTTGAATAAACCTTTGTTCAAGATCAATAACAGTTTATTTGATTAACATGAACTGGTACCGTTATCTTTTAGTACTCGCTATCTTACTTCCATACAAGCTTGTAATAACGCTTAATAAAATTGAAGTCTCCATTTTTGTTGATATTATGGTTGCCATTGTAGCTTTCGGACTTGGTTACGCTTTTTTCCCGGATAAAAAAAGAGCCCCGCGTTTCGGAGATGATGAAGACGTTCTTGATAATAAAAACTAACGTATTAAACACTTACGCTTATTTTACCTACCGACATAAAAAAGAACACTGCTTTCATAAAAGCTGAGGCTTTAAAAACAGGTTTCTCCTTTTGTGGCATTTCCAAAGCAGGATTTTTAGAAGAAGAAGCACCGCGTTTGGAAAAATGGTTGAAGAACAATATGCATGGTAAAATGCAGTACATGGAAAATCATTTCGACAAGCGTCTTGATCCAACAATTTTAGTTCCGGGTGCAAAGTCGGTTATTTCGGTCTTATTGAATTATTATACCGATAAAAAACAAACCGATCCCGAAGCGCCAAAAATTTCGACTTATGCTTACGGAACCGATTATCATACCGTCATCAAAAATAAATTGAATGCGCTCATTCACGAAATGAATTCACACATTGGTGATTTTGCGTTTCGTGTTTTTGTGGATAGCGCTCCTGTTTTAGATAAAGCATGGGCAAAGAAAAGCGGTTTGGGTTGGATCGGTAAAAACACCAACCTCATCAACAAAGAAATGGGTTCTTTCTTTTTTATTGCCGAAATTATTTGTGATCTGGATCTTGAATACGATACTGCTATCAAAGATTATTGCGGAACCTGCACCGCATGTATTGACGCCTGCCCTACTGATGCCATCGTAGAACCTTATGTGGTTGACGGAAGTAAATGCATTTCGTATTTCACCATTGAATTGAAAGACGAAATAATTCCCAAAGAATTTAAAGGCAAAATGGAGAACTGGATGTTTGGCTGTGATATATGCCAGGATGTATGCCCGTGGAACCGTTTTTCAAGTCAGCACAATGTTCCTGAGTTTAACCCAACAACTAACGTTCTGGGCATTGGTAAAAACGAATGGAAAGAGTTGACAGAAGAAATTTACAAGGAGTTATTCAAACAGTCACCAATAAAGCGTACGGGCTTTAAGGGATTAAAGCGTAATATTATTTTTTTGGAGTGACCCTTTTGCCTTATGGCTTTTGGCTAATGCCTATATAGATTCGAAAACATTTTGTATCACTTCGGGATACATCACGCCAAAAGTGATCAAACACCATTTTTGGAACGATTTAACGTCTTCTTTGCTAATACGCTTAAGGGACTTACGCAGTTCTTTCTCGAATAACCTTCGATCAAAACTTACTTTATGCAATACTTGTTTACAAAATTCAAGCATAGTGGTTTATTATTTGGTAGGTCAAATATAGGGGATTTTACGATAAACATGCAAATTGACTCGCTTAAATTTATTGTGTTCTGTTGAAAAATTAACAATATTTTTACTCCTCAACGGGCTCGTCTTCGGGTTCGGCCTTTTTAAAGAATATATAAGTAAAGCCAATGTTAACCAAGGTGTTTCGCGGACCCCTTGAAAATGCAATAGTTCCAACTGTTCCAATGCTTCGTACGGGTATAATTGAATAGGTTCCGGAAAGGTGAAAAAGCCAATTTTTACCAACGTTTACCCCTAATCCACCTGTTAATGAAAAGTCCAATTTTCTATAGGGGTAAGAGGCACCGGTAACTGTAATTCCATACACCGATTTTTCGCTATAATTAACCAAATAACCACCATTTAATCCTATGATAAATTTTAACGATTTCATTTTCAACCAAAATTGCATATTGGCTTCGGCATAGTTTAACCGTACGTTGTATTCAACCGGATCGTTGTTGGCCGGATCGGGTGCTTTTCTTGCACCTTTTTGACTAAAAGCCAATCCATAATTGAAACGGCTATCACTAAAAGCTTCCAGTGCCTGCGATTTACCAATGGAGAAATATAAACCGGGTTTTGCGAATGTATAATATCCGTATCCGGTATTATCCGCAGCGGTCAATGCAAGTGTTGTGAAAACTTCCTGTGAATTTGCTCTGATAGAAATTAAAAGGAATAACGAGACCGAAATATTTTTTTTCAGCTCTTGTAAAAATGATCTGTCAGGATTTATTGATCGCACAGCTGTAAATATACGCAACAATACCGAATTATTTTTATTCAGCGTGGTAGTCTATTACCTGAACTACTTCTTTGGTTGTGTAGTCGTAAACAAAAGCAACAAAACTAAAATGCTTCGGGTCAAATGTATGTCGTGGTCCTGGTAAAACCTCCTCATTTGCAATCAAGGTGCCTAAATTAAAATTAAAGGCTTTAATTATTTTTGTTCCTCCAACGGTTGTTCCCGATGAAACTAAAATTCCTGCACCTGTTGGTGGATTTGATAAACACCCCCTGTAAGCGTGGCGATGCCAGTAATTATCAATATCTGTTCCTAACGTATACGCGTCATCTCCAAATCCAAGAGGACCATTCTTTTGCCAACTCTTAATACTATCCTGTGTTAAATAAACCATTAAATAATAATCACCGGTAAGGTCTTCTAAAAACCATGAACGTACTGCAACCGTTCCGCTATTGGCAATGGTATCATACTCCACAACCATATCCAGATTCATCACGTTTGGTTTTGCAAATTCAATATCAGCTGCAGACTGCCAATCGCTTTGATAGATCCATCGGTCAACAGCTGTAGGATACGGAACACGATTAACCAAAGCTGCCGGTGTTCCCGGTAAATTATTTGGATTAAACAATGTGTTGGCTAAATAACCGCCACTTGCAACACGATACTCATATAAAAAAGATGTGTCGGGTGTAATACTGGGTGAACATAAAGCACCTTCGTGAATGGAAACAACAACCAAATTTTTTCCCCCTGCTTCATATGTTGTATGCAGATTCCTCAGCGTTTTCGCTCCACCCGGACAAGGACCACATTTTTGTCCGGTAAACTCTTCAACCAATACATGACGAATGGCGTTTGTATTTGTATCGGGAAAAATAGTGTCTGATACATCAACCAGATCAACCGTGTCCTTATTCGGGAATTCAATTTTATTACACGATGCAACAATAACTATTACACCCAGTAAAATAAACAATGATCTTATATTCATACAATTCTTTTTTAACTGTTAAAACGTAGAAGAAATACTGATCGACAATCCTTTTGATGCCGGTACCGCCCTGCAAATACCACCTACACAAAATAATCCTGCACGTTGATTACCGTAACCAATTGAAATACGATTTGCCCCGCGCGTATAAGCAACGTTTACGTACGGGTAATGCAATCGTTCCTTTTCTTTTTTATTTCCGTAGTTATACTGATTCAATGCCGAAAAATACCAGTGAGGAGAAATTGAATATTCGGCCACAACGGTTGCCCAGCTTTGTTGATCTTGCAAGGTATATAAATGTTGAAGTTCGGTCCTTAGATTATGTTTTCGGCTGAATTTGTAATTTAATTCAGCAACGCCAATATGTGCATACACGGTCGACTTTCCTGTTTTTCCCAATACAACCTCAATATTATTCACCAAATAAATATACGTGAGGATAAATTTAAATTTATCGGTTATTTTTTTTCTTATCTCAATATTAAAATCATTGAAATACATTTCATCGCCCGGCATAAAGCGTTTAACCGAATAGCCTAAACGCCTTGTGCTGTCATCGTTCAAATGTGTTGTATCGGTACCAAAGGCAAGCGAGTAATTAATGGCGAAAGTGGTTCCGTATTTTCCGCCAAGCGATTTTCCTGCTTTTGCTTTATAGATCATTTCGGCTTGGGCGCCAAATTCACCGTTGGGTTGCGATGCGTATGGATATAAAGTTGCCGCAAGGTTATAGGTATGCGGACGCGTTAGAGCCGGCAAATAATTGATCATGCAATTGGTCAAAGTTTGATTTCTCTCGCTGCGATAACTCATGTTATCAATGTACTTTGCAGCAATTGAAAATCCAATTCCTTTTGTTGCCAATGAATATTGCGCATAAAGGGCTTCGCCCGGTTTGTAAACAAACTTATTATCGCTTGAAGGGTCATTTATTTTATACGCGTACTCGGCATAAAAATTGCTTGTACCGCGTATTATATTTATGCGACCCGCCCATGTTCCCACATTTGCCGGAAGAATTAAATTCGGGTCGACCGGACTTTCATACTTACTCACAAAACTTCCGCCAATAATAATATTTGTTTTTTTTCCGGCTCTTGAAGAGTCAAACATTTCGTTGATGTTTATTTCGCCATCAACACCGCGTACGATGCCCTGGCTTTGTCCGAAATACAAACGGGTATGACCGTAAATGGATTTAATATAAAACCCTTTATACGGATTGAATTTAAAACGAACACCATCCATGGCATTGTCAAAACCAAATGAAGGTTCATAATAACTTCTGAAAATTAAACCACTGCCAAACTGCTCATAAAAACTACCCACGGTAATGTCAAAAATTTCGTTTTTATATTGGGCAAAACGATATTTAATTCCCGAACCGTTGAAGTCCTGCGGATATCCCAATAAAGCATTTAAATACGCTTCGTAACGGGCCCCGGCCGTAAAACCACCGTTGGTATATAAAATATTTCCAAAAGCGTTGAGGCGCATTTTATCTTCGGGTTGAAATGCGTTAAAGGAACTATCGGTTAAATAATATTGCGAATCGATTTGAAAATTACCGTGAATTTGACCTTGCTCCAAAACACCCTGGGCATTGGATAAATAACCTGTGAACAAACAGGAAAAAAGCATACCTGCCTTTTTGTAAGGAATAATCTTCATAATCGATACCTGAATTTAGATAAACAAAAATAAGATTAAGAATGAAACAAAGGGGGCAGAAATAAAATAATGTTTGGAGTCCTACCCTGTTAACAATAAAAAAGCCATCACGCTTACCGCGTGATGGCTGATAATTAATGTCTATGTATCTAAACAGCAGTGATGCTATTTTTGCTTCGTCAATTCCTTTACTTTTTCGTATAGTTCTTCTTCGTCACCGGGAGCATAACCTGTGTGCTCATAAACGATATTCCCGTTCCCATCGATCAAAAATGTAGAAGGAGGGTTGCCTACGCCAAGAGCGCGTCTGAAATCGCTGTTCTCGTCAAGATATACTTCGTATTCCCAACCTTTGGCTGCAATGGTTGAAGCCACACGTCCGCTTGAACGGGCATCATCAATTGAGATGGCTATAATTTTTACGCCTGTTTCTTTTTGCCAGGTGCTGTAAACTTCATGAATATTGTCAAGCTCAACCTTACAAGGACCACACCAGGTAGCCCAAAAATTAATGATCATTGGCTTGCCGTCATTTTTAAATTCCGATGAATTTATTTTACTACCATCCAACTTTTTAAGCGCTACGGCCGGAACCCTTTTTTCGCTCATAAAGGCAGAAAAGCTACTGAGGGCCAATACTGCTAAAACAACTAATACTTTTTGCATTTTCTATAAAATTTAAGATCAGAACTAAGCATTTCAATAATTATACCAAAGTAAATAAATTAAGCTTTTGAGGCTTATTTAATTATTTTGGCAACGGTGGTCTTATTGCCTGCAACCACGTTTATAAAGTAAATTCCGCTTGCAAACGCTGAAAAATCAAGGTCAATTTTGTTTTGGCCTGCAGGAGCGTTATACATTTTTTGCGCGGCCATAACCTGTCCCAAATTATCGGAAATAATGATGTCAATTTCCGAACTTTCAGTTAAGTCGATACTCAAAGTAGCCATATGGTTAACCGGGTTTGGGAATACCATCACCTCATCCACCACAGTATTTTCTTCCACACCAACTGAGCTGGCCACGGTGAACTTATGCTGCTTGCTTGCACCGGTAAATGTACCACCGCTAAAAATGGTAGTAGCTCCGTATTTCACCGTAAATGATCCTGCTCCATATCCTGCGTTCATACCATCATTACCCGAATCGTATACAGTAAACGTATAACAATCATTAGGCAAAGTCAAATTCACCAAAGGTTGAGTAGTTGTACCTGCAACACCCATGTCACCATAAGGACCTCCTGAATTGATCAGGGCAAACACACCGTTTCGCAGTGTATAAGTTGTTTGTGAACCATAGGCATCGGTTATCATTTGAATAGAAATATTAGCTGTTGGTGACACATTATTTGAAACCGCTATTGGCGATAAAACATCGTCACTTGCAAGAGCGTCAGGTGTAGTTATGGATACGTTCATGGTTGTTGGACTTGAAACCGAAAATGTTCCCAATGTAACCGTTTGGTAATAGTATGGTGCAAGTGAACCGGTCCAGTTTATAGGACCAATCGTAGTTGCTCCAACAGTAGCAGTTATTGTACAGGATGTGAGTGTATCGGTTCCCATATTCTGTAAAATAACTTTTGCGTTTCCTGATAAACCACAAGGTGTTTCAGTTGAACCTGTATAACTATTAAGGCAGGCGTTTGTTCCTGAAGTTGCCATTGTACAATCTCCCATATAGCTGTTCAACAATGATAAAGTGCCAATGGAGCCTGCTGTTCCTGCTTTATATACTGTACGATTGGGGCAAATAACATACATCACTGGATAATAAGAAATCTCTAGAGGGAAAGATGAGTACTCGGCAGTAGATAAATTAAAGATCGGATGTGTTGCTCCGGTAACCCAATCACCAACTGATGATCCACCTGAGCAAGGACCCGGTGCATACAAACATGATGCGGATGTTGAAGGGTCTCCTTCAATGAAAAATACCATAGCATCATCAGCACCTGCCGGACCATGTGCTAAATAAAAATCTTCCAAAGCATCAGTTCCGTGATACGTCCAACAAGGTCCGCACCATATAGCCGAAATATCAATAACAACCGTTTTACCTGCGTCAAGGTATTCGTACAAACTATGCGGATTACCGTTAATATCGGTAAGGTTAAAGTTTTGCACCAATGTACCTACCGGTGTTTGCGCTTTTAAAACACTACTCATCGAAATTATTCCGAACAGAGCGGCTATTAATTGTTTTTTCATAAGGGAAATTTTTACTAAAGTTAACTCTTTTGAAATTAATGTTCTAAAAAAAATTGCAAAAAAAATCCGGGAAGATCTATTTCTAAACCATTTCCCGGATTCTATTATAAAATTATAATTTATTACTTGATAACTTTCGCTACTGTAGTTTGAGTTCCAACAGTTACGTTAACGTAATATACACCACTATCAAACGTTGAGAAATCAACATCAAGACGGTTAGTACCGGCAGCAGCGTTGTAACGCTTTTGCGAAGCAAGAACCTGACCAAGACTGTTTGAAATGTTTACAGTAATATCACCTGCTTCAACAAGGTCAACATTAACTGTAGCTAAACCATTAACCGGGTTAGGGAATACATTAACACCTGTGAAAACTTCTAACTCTTCAGTACCCATTAGGGCATCGTTCGCGAACTTACGCGACTCAGTTGCACCAAATACACCACCTGTTACGATAGTAGTAGAACCGTACTTAACAACATAAGATCCTGTTCCGTAACCTGAGTTCATACCATCACCATAAGAATCGTCAATTTTAAATGAATAACAATCGGTTGGTAAAGTATAGTTTGCGGGCGTTTGAGGATAAACACCATTTGATGCTGCGTTTGTATAAGGACCGCCCGAACCTACAGTTGTTCCACCTGAATTTTTCAATGTCCAGGTAGTTTCAGAACCATAACGGTCACAATTAATCTGAACGGTAATGTTTGCGCTTGGAGCGAAGTTATATGCAAGCGATTTTGATACTGAATTATCAGTAGAAAGCGCATCTGTTGCAGCTGTTATAGTAATGTTAGCAGTTGCAGTACCTGTAAGTGTTACGGGGCCTAAATTTACTTCTTCATATTCATAAGTACCAAGAGATCCTGTCCAAACTACCGGAGTTAATGAAGTAGCTCCAACAGTTCCTGAAATAGTAGCACTCGTTAAGTTAGTTGTACCCATGTTTTGAATCATGATCTTAACATCACTTGAACCACAAAATTCAGTTTCACCGGTATAAGAGTTAATAGCAGCATTTACACCTGAAACAGCTATTGAACAGTCACCCATGTACGAATTTAACAACGAAAGTGTACCAATTGAACCGGCAACACCTGATTTGTAAACTGTACGGTTAGGACAAATAACATACATTACAGGGAAATAAGCGATCTCCAAAGGTAAAGCAGAAGCTTCAGCTGAAGAAAGATCAAAGATTGGGTGAGTTGAGCCTGTTACCCAGTCACCTTGCGATGTTCCACCGGCACAAGCGCCCGGAGCATATAAACAAGGAGTACCTGTTGAGGCATCACCTTCCATCCAAAAAACCATGGCATCGTCAGCACCGGCTGGACCGTGAGCTAAATAAAAATCTTCCAATGCATCGGTTCCATGATATGACCAGCATGGACCACACCATATTGCGGAAATATCAATAACAACGGTTTTACCAGCATCTAAGTATTGGTATAAACTGTGTGGGTTACCATTAATGTCGGTCAAGCTAAAATCTTGAACCAAGGTCCCAACCGGAGTTTGGGCATTTGCACCTGAACCTATTAATAAGGCTCCGCCAAGTGCGAGTGTACGTAAAGTTTTTTTCATATTTTATAATTTTATAGGCTAAAGTTAAGCAATTGCATTTACTATTCAGGCAATAATTATCCATAAAATTGGAATTCTAACATTTTTAACGTTTCCATCGTTAAATAAGCTATTGATTTTTTCATTAAATTTGACCACAACATTAAAACATGTTAAGTATGAAGCATATTTTTACTCTTATAATTGCTACCGCCACAACCCTTGTATCGGCTCAAAATCTTGAGATCCGTGAAGCGGGTGGCCCGGTATTGAACGGCCAAACCATTGTTGTTGCAGGAAATGCCAGCGATTTTGAATTAAAGGCCGAAAATTTTTACATACATAATACAAGCGGATCAAGTATTTCCGTTAGATGTCAACGTGATGAAGTTACGGTTGTAGCAGGAACAAAAACAGCTTTATGCTGGGTTATTTGTTCGGCTTTTTATGATGCCACGGTAATGCCAAGTTTAACGGCACCGGGGGGTTCAGCTGCAATTGCACCGGGCGATTCATTAAACCTGTTCGTACTTCATTTTCAACCACAGGGAAACGCAGGTACCAATTTGTTTAAGGTAACATTTTACAACCCTTCGGTAGTAGCCGATACAGCTGTATTTTATGTTCAGTTTGATGCAGCACTTTCGGTTACCGAAACGGCCGCCAACCCAATATCAATGAATGCATACCCTAACCCCGCAAATAACTCTATTAATATTGCTGTTGAAAATTTCAACGAAAAAGCAACTTTAAAAATAGTTGACGCCTTAGGTATAACTGTTAAAACGGCTCAGGTAAATGGCGATGCCAACCTCAAATTCAATACAACTGACCTTCGTGCAGGCGTTTATTTTTACTCGTTGATATCAAATAACAAAACGATATTAACACGCAGGATTGTAATTACCCGTTAAAAACTACCGTTCCCTCAGTATAGGAATACAAGATATAGAACCAGTATTGGAATCCCAGTACTGGTTTTTTGTTTTAAATCGAATTGAGTAATTTCTGAACCAGTTTTGGAACCCCAATGCTTGCATTTTCATTGATCTGGGTCAGGTTTTTAAGGTCAGTAAGATGGATCGGTTTTGGGTCCACCAAATATTTTTCGTTGTATTTAGGCGATTTGTATACCAAACCAGCAGCCGGATAAACCGTTAAACTCGTACCCGTAATGATCAATATTTCGGCCTCCTGAACAATTTCAATGGCCTTTGCCATCATAGGCACATCTTCACCAAACCAAACTACATGTGGTCGCAATTGAAAACCTTCGGGGCATTTATCACCGTAATTTAATTCCCACCCTGTGATCGGATATAAAGTATCTCCGTTTTTTGGATTTGTGCTTCGGGCATATTGAATATTGCCATGCAAATGAATAACCTTGCTACTACCTGCACGCTGGTGCAAATCATCAATGTTTTGGGTTATAACAGTAACATCAAACTTTTTCTCCAGTTCGGCAATAGCAAGATGTGCGGCATTTGATTTGGCCTCTACAATTTGTTTTCTGCGTTTATTGTAAAATTCAAGAACCATTTCCCGGTCCTTTTCCCAAGCCTCGGGGGTGGCTACATCGTAAACATTATACTCCTCCCATAAACCATCGCTGTCGCGAAAGGTTTTGAGACCGCTGTCGGCACTAACACCCGCACCCGAAAAAACAACCAGCTTTTTCATCAACAATTAATTAAGTTTATGTGCGTTAGTATGCCTTTGTGGTACATCTTATTTAGCTTTTTAATCAAACTAAGGGTCAATTTCACACCGACTAAGGTAATAAAATAAGGGCTCTGCGCTCAATTTTATATCTTCGCACCCGCTAGAATTGCACGATTATGAAAAACAAAAAACAAGAAGCGTTAGACTATCATGCTGAGGGCCGTCCTGGTAAAATTGAAGTTATCCCAACAAAACCATACAGTTCGCAGCGCGACCTGGCATTAGCTTACTCGCCCGGTGTGGCCGAACCTTGCCTTGAAATTGCCAAAAACGTTGATAACGCATATAAGTATACCGCTAAAGGAAATTTAGTAGCCGTTATTTCAAACGGCACCGCTGTTTTGGGTCTGGGCAATATTGGTCCCGCAGCGTCAAAACCTGTAATGGAAGGAAAAGGATTATTATTCAAAATTTTTGCCGATATAGATGTATTTGACATTGAGGTTGACGCAAGCGATATTGAAGGCTTTGTGAGAACAGTTAAAGCAATTGCGCCAACATTTGGCGGAATAAACCTTGAGGATATTAAAGCTCCCGAAGCTTTTGAAATTGAAAAACGATTAAAAGCCGAACTCAATATTCCTGTGATGCACGATGACCAGCATGGCACCGCCATTATTTCATCAGCGGCACTACTCAACGCGTTAGAACTGACTAAAAAAGATATTAAAAAAGTAAAAATAATTGTAAACGGTGCAGGTGCTGCCGCCATTACCTGTGCTAAATTATATTTATCGCTGGGCGTAAAAAAAGAAAACGTTTTTATGTTTGACAGCAAAGGTGCCGTTACAAAAAAACGCAAGGACCTTGACGAATACAAAGCCATTTTTGCACAGTCAAAAGAATATAAAGACCTGGCAAGTGCATTGAAAGGTGCCGATGTTTTTTTAGGTCTTTCAAAGGCAAATGTTTTGACCAAGGCTATGATAAGGTCGATGGCAAAAAACCCAATCGTATTTGCTTTAGCTAATCCTGATCCTGAAATCTCCTATAAGGACGCTAAAGATGCACGTGAAGATGTTATAGTTGCAACCGGGAGAAGCGATAATCCCAACCAGGTAAACAATGTTTTAGGATTTCCGTTTATTTTTCGAGGCGCTTTGGATGTTCGTGCAACATGCATAAACGAAGAAATGAAATTAGCAGCTGTAAGAGCTATTGCCGCATTGGCAAAAGAACCCGTTCCCGAAGAAGTGAACGAAGCTTACGGTGCAAAACATATTGCTTTTGGCCGCGATCAAATTATACCAAAACCATTGGACCCGCGTTTACTTTCATATGTTGCTCCGGCTGTTGCAAAAGCCGCAATTGCATCGGGTGTTGCCAAACATAAAATTACCGATTGGAAAGCATATGTTGATCAATTAAATCAACGCCTGGGTCACGACAATAAATTAATTCGCTATTTGACCGATAAAGCAAAACGCAATCCTAAAAAAGTTGTGTTTGCCGAAGCCGATAACCATAAAGTTTTAAAAGCCGCTAACATTGCTTACGAAGAAGGTGTTTGTAAACCAATTTTATTGGGCGATCCTAAAAAAATAAAAGCGCTTATTAAAGAATATAACCTGGAATTTGAAGACCTGATTATTATTGACCCCAGAAGCGAGGAAGAAAGAGCTAAACGTGAAGAATACGGTCAGTCTTTATATAAGAAACGTCAACGAAAAGGGTTGACAAAAATGGAAGCCGTTAAATTGATGCGCGAGCGAAATTATTTCGGAGCCATGATGGTTGAACGTGGTCATGCCGATGCCTTGATCTCAGGCTTGACCCGCAGCTATAAAGATGTTATTAAGCCTGCGCTTCAAATTATTGGTACTGCCACCAATGCCAAAAAAGTGGCAGGTATGTATGTTGTTTTTACCAAAGAAGGTCCTTTCTTTTTTGGCGATACAACCGTTAACCATAACCCAACGGCCGAAGAGTTAGTAGAGATCACCATTCGTGTTCATGCTGCCGTTAAAAAATTCGGTATCGAGCCCCGCATTGCCATGCTATCGTATTCAAATTTTGGTTCTGCCATTGGCGAAAGCGCTAAAAAAACGAATAAAGCCGTTTCAATTTTGCATAAGGAACATCCTGATATTATTGTTGATGGAGAAATTCAGGGAAATTTTGCCTTGAACCAGGAATTGTTAAACGAAGTATTCCCTTTCAGTATATTGAACGGTAAACGTCCAAATACGCTTATATTTCCCTCGCTTTCGGCCGGAAACATCGCTTACAAACTGGTACAGGAAATGACCAAAGCCGAAGTGATTGGGCCGGTATTATTGGGAATGAAAAAATCATTTCACGTTCTGCAAATAGGTTGTTCTGTACGTGAAATTGTAAACATGATCAAGATCGCGGTTATTGACGCCCAAACAAGTAATAAAAAATGATTGAATTTTTAGAAGGAAAACTCGAAGAAAAAACACCCACCTATATCGTTATAAATGTTGGAGGAGTTGGTTACCATGTGCATGTCTCACTTAACACTTTTGGGGCTTTAAGTGCTCTCGATAAAGTTAAGATCTATACACATCAGGTTATACGTGAGGATGCGCATTTATTGTTCGGCTTTGCCTCGAACGATGAACGGTCTGTATTTAAAAGTCTTTTATCGGTAAGCGGAGTTGGACCCAATACCGCCCGCATGATATTATCATCATTAACATATAGCGAGGTGCTTTTAGCTATTTCGCAGGGCAATGTTGGTGCCTTTAAGCGTATCAAGGGAATTGGTGAAAAAACAGCTCAACGCATTTTGGTTGACCTTGCCGGTAAAATGGGAAAACCCTCTGACTCAGCGGGTAAATCAACCTCTCCTGTAGTTGCCGAAGCCCTTTCGGCTCTCTTAACCTTAGGCTTTGAAAAAAATATAATCGAAAAAACCCTCGATAAAATAATTGTCGAAAACAATAATTTAACCGTTGAGCAGTTATTAAAATCGGCTCTAAAGAATATGTAATTATATTAGAAATCTGGTTTGAAGGGAAATTCATCAAATACTAAAGGCTTAGGACTGCTCATACCGGTCGTTTTTTTAAGTGTTATAGGCTACTCACTGGCCATTAACGGTCTTAATTATAAAGGTCAGTCATCATTCAAAGGAATGGGAAAAGCTATAGAAACCTCTATTGCAGTGCTCCCTCTAGATACACCATCAGTCATTGAACTTATTTATCCTATTACCGATCCTTTAACACCTTTACAAAGCAATCAAAATGGAATAAATCTTCAGGACCCCTTAAATTTAACCCGTACGGTTGAATACGATCCTTTAAGCGGCCAATATTATTTTAATACCACATACGGCACTTACAACTATCATCAAGGTGTTGGTATGAGCATGGAAGAATACCGTGATTATGAATTGGATCAATCCTTAAATAAAAACTGGCAGGAAATTATTTCAAGCAATGCACCTGATGGGCAAAAAAAACAATTGTTAGACATCCCATCGCTTGCTTTAAATAAAGATGGGAAAAAAGAAAGTTGGTTGGGCGATAAAATTGAGATCAAACCTTCCGGTAGTGCCGAATTAATTTTTGGTTTGAATACATCGCGTACCGCAAATCCGCAAATTCCCGAAAAACAACGTAAGATCACCATTTTTGATTTTAACCAACGCATCCAGATAAATTTATTGGGGAACATTGGCGATAAAATGAAATTGAATTTCAATTACAATACCGAAGCTACCTTTGATTTTGAAAACCAAATAAAACTCGAATACAAAGGTAACGAAGACGAAATTATTCAAAGTGTTGAAGCCGGTAACGTAAGTTTACCTTTAACCGGAACCTTAATTACAGGAAGTCAAAGTTTATTTGGTATTAAAATAGGTACCAAGTGGGGACGCATGACCAATACAACAGTGTTCTCTCAAAACAAAGGTAAACGTACCGAGATAGAAGTAAAAGGTGGTGCGCAAACACAAAATTTTGAGATTACTGCTGATAATTACGAAGCCAATAAACATTATTTCCTAGGTCATTATTTCAGAAATAGCTATGACAAAGCCATGGCAAGTTTACCAACAGTAAATTCAGTAGTAAACATTACCCGCGTTGAAGTTTGGGTAACCAATACCAACAATACGGTTGACAATACCCGAAACTTTGTGGCCTTTGCCGACTTAGGTGAAACGCAGGTTTTACAAACCACAACCCCCGGCCCCGGCTCTATCAGTTCCATTAATTTACCCGAAAATAACGCCAACAATCTTTATTCAACCGTTTCAACCAACAGTGGTGTGCGCGGATTTAATAATGCCGCCAATGTTTTAGCTACCATTATTTCATCACCGGGTCCTTTCCAGCAAGGAGTGAATTTTGAAAAAGTTCAAAACGCACGCTTATTGGCGCAAACCGAATACAACGTAAACACATCTTTAGGTTTTATTTCTTTAAATGCACCGCTTAACAACGATGAAGTTTTGGGCGTTTCGTATCAATTCGTTTATCAGGGACAAACCTATCAGGTTGGTGAATTTTCAACCGATGGTGTTGCGGGTCAAAACGCTTTAATATTAAAATTATTGAAAGGTACCATTACCAATCCAAAATTCACACGATGGGACCTGATGATGAAGAACATTTACAATTTAAGTGCTTATCAGATCAGCAAAGAAAATTTCAGGTTAGATGTTTGGTATAACAATCCCGCTTCAAGTATTGATATTAATTATTTACCATATTCAGGGGTTGATGGTCGTCCGCTTATTCAGGTAGTGGATATGGATCGTTTTGATCAAAACAACAATCCGTATGCTGATGGTATTTTTGACTTTATGCCCTTAACTTATAGCGGCAATCAGTCCATAGGAGGTGGAACCATCAATACTCAAAACGGTAGAATTTATTTTACAAGCGTTGAACCTTTTGGTAAGACCTTAAAAGATAAATTGACCGCTGCAGGACTTCCCGCATCGGTTATAAACGCAACGGTGTTCCAGCCTTTATATGACTCTACCAAAACAGCAGCGCAACAAATTCCCTCGCTTAACCGATACAAAATTAAAGGTCAATATCAATCGGCTTCAGGTTCTGAAATTTCGTTGAACGCCATTAACGTTCCGCAAGGTTCGGTAATTGTAACGGCCGGTGGTGTTCCCCTAGTTGAAAACCAGGATTACCGTGTTGATTATAATTTAGGTCGTGTTACCATCATCAACCAAAGTCTATTGGAATCGCAAACACCAATCAAGGTTTCGTTGGAAAGTAACACATTGTTCAGCATGCAAACCAAAACCATGATCGGTTCAAGGTTTGATTATAAAGTAAGTCGTGACATCAATATTGGCGGTACCGTCATGAACCTAACTGAGCGACCACTTACGCAAAAAATAAATATTGGCGATGAGCCCATTTCAAACACCATGATAGGTTTGGACGGAAGCATTAAAAAAGAAGTGCCGTTCATTACGCGTTTGGTTGATAAAATCCCTTTCATCAATACCAAGGAAAAATCGACCATGAGCGCTAACCTCGAATTTGCCAAAATAATTCCCGGAACAGCACGTGCTATTAATGGTTTATCATACGTTGATGATTTTGAAGGAAGCCAAAGTGCCATTGATCTTCGTTCACAAAATTCATGGGTTCTGGCCAGCACACCAAAAGGTCAAAGTGATATTTTTCCCGAAAGCGCTTCAGGATTAAGTGATCCGTTGGCGGCAGGATACAATCGGTCAAAATTCAACTGGTTTGTAATTGATCCGCTTTTCCACCTCAACAATAATCTTACTCCCGATTATATAAAAAATTCGCCCATGCAAAGTAATCAGCTTATGCGTGTGGTTTATGAAACCGATGTTTTCCCAAACAGGCAATTGGCAACAGGTCAACCAACCAATATCGCCATGTTCAATTTAGCGTATTATCCTACCGAACGTGGACCCTACAATTACGTTGCAAATGACGTTCCCGGAATTGGTTTTGGTTTAGCAACTGATGGTTCATTAAAACAACCCGATTCGCGCTGGGGCGGAATTATGCGACCATTAACCACAACCGATTTTGAATTAGCCAACATAAACTACATTCAGTTTTGGGTAATGGATCCGTTCAATCAGGATGCCTTGGATATGTTTGGTTCAACCGGGGGTGATCTTTATTTTAATTTAGGTAACGTTTCGGAAGATATTTTGCCTGATTCACGAAAAGCATTTGAGAATGGAATTCCTGCGGATGGTAATTATGCCGC
>JAYUZA010000067.1:0-7549 GCA_043752145.1 Flavobacteriales bacterium | reverse complement strand
TGTCATCCTTAACAAACGCATTAATTTCATGCTAAGATTGAAGAAAATTAATTTGGAACTGCCGTTACGCTCGATATGATAATACGCTTTGTTGAACTCCTCGTTGAGTTGCGAAATGTTGAGGCCCATAATGAAAGGCGAGAATTTTTGCATGAAATCTCTTTCTTCACCAATTAAATGCACCAGTTCACCTTTGCTGTAATGCAATAAAATACATTGCCGATAGATTTGCAGGCCGTATACCAAAAAATTTTTTTGGTTCTCGCGCCCCAGCCCAGCCATTTCATCCACCCATTCCATCATACCCATCACATCGTTCTTGTAACAGATCTGCATCCATTTGCGAAACATGGGATAATTACCCGAAGTGTCCTGTGTTTCGGTAAGCAAACGGTGTGCTTCAAAGGCATTGCCTTCGCTCACTGCCGAAATGGTGGCTGCCACATCTGCGTTAGCACCACAAACGTTAGTAAGGTAAAAACTAATTTCGGCTTCTTTTAAACGGGGGATCTTGATAATTTGAGTACGCGATAATATGGTTGGCAACAAGCCTTCCTGATTTTCGCTTACTAATAAAAACAAAGTTTGATCAGGCGGTTCTTCCAGAATTTTTAATAATTTATTGGCAGTTGTGGCGTTCATGTATTCTGCCATCCAAATGATCATAATCTTATAACCGCCTTCGTATGATTTTAATGAAAGTCGACTTAAAATACTGGCAGCTTCTTTAGTAGCGATAATGGGCGCTTTATTTTCATCGGCATGCGCTTCGGTCCAGTGTTTTAAATTCATGTACGGAAAAGCCGTGAACGAATCGCGGAACTGTTTTACGACATCGGTACTGTCATCGGCTTCGGCAGCAACTACCGGGAAAGCAAAATGCAGGTCGGGATGCGATAAACGTTTTATTTTTTGACACGAAGAACAAACTCCGCAAGAGTCAGCTTCTTTTTTGTCGGAACACAAAATATATTGGGCATACGCAATGGCAATAGCTAAGGAGCCATTGCCTTCCATACCTAAAAACAGTTGTGCATGGCTTACGCGGTTTTCGTTCACCTAGCGTACCAGCCTGTTTTTAATGGCTTCCTGACCAATTATATCGCTAAATAGCATAGGGGCAATATAATAATATATAGGCAATGCAAACTTGTGTTATTTTTGACAATATGATCCAAATACCAACCACACAGGAGCGAAAGCTGTTTTACGTGCATTTAACAGATACTGTTGATGCGGCAAGGTCGTTGGATGGTAAAAACTGGTCGTGTCTTATTTATTGCGAAAAATTTGCTGCAAAAAAACATCAGGCCATCATTAATGCTATAATTGAGTTGAAGCCTTTATTTATTTATACTGTTGGCGAAAATCATGCCGACATGGAAGAATGCGTGATAGAGGAATTGTGCGACTTCTATGAGGGATTTGACATTGATACCGAAGTGCCTTTAACGTTTGGCGACAATGATCTTAAGGGAGCAATTACGTTCAACCTTGAATCGGCCTTTCACGAATCAAAAGAAATTGATGAGGTTGTAATTATTGATCTGAACGATGTTGGATTAACAGAGGCAGAAATTAAAACGTTGGTGTAGCCACCAAATCTCCAAATCACAAAATAGGCACCAAAATCAGGTAAGAAATTTTTAAAAAGTAATGCTAAAACAATAAATTGTTTGGTGGAATTTGGTGCTTTTGTGTTTTGGTGGCACACTAATGTAAAAAATACGAAACCACCCCGGTCAATATCAAAACAATTCCGGAAATTAATCCTGCGTTGTGTTCAATTTTATGCGAGTTCAGTTTATTCAATCCTTTCAAGGCTAAATTCATCCATACGACCATACCAATAGTTGTTACCACTAAATAAACAACTGCAATTAATAACACCATTAACCAACCCATGGTTCCTGCGCTTACAAACAGTGCTTCAATTTCAAGACAGGGCGACAGGAACATGGTGAGCAAAATAGTGAACATTAATTTTTTTTGATTTTCGTAGGGTAAATTTTCATCCAGATGTAAATGAAAATGTTTGTGTTTGCTGTGACGTATAATTACCCATAAACCTAAAGCGACTAAAATGATGGGGGCAATAAGGGATGAAAAATATTCAATGTGTTTGCCAATTAAACTTCCCGAAATGGCCAATACAATTCCCAAAAGAATAGTGCTTGCGCAATGCGCTAATGAAGCCGTGATGGTTGTGCGAATGGTATGTTTATGATCCCACTTGAAAATTTTTGAAAGTGTAATAATAGGCATCCAGTGGCTTGGAATAAGCGCATGCAAAAAGCTAATGATAAAGGTGGAAATAAGGAGCTCAACCATGAATGGCGGCAAAGTTACGTTATTTTAGGCACAAGACTTGAGTCTCCTGAGAACAGAGCACTGAGAACCGACAACTGAAAATTACTCCTGTATTGTTTCGCTGTTTGTATTAGTCTTCCCCCCATATGCCGTACACAATTTGTGACCGCAACTTGATAAGAATAACATTGAGCCTACTAATGCCACAAGGACAAGACTCGTTTTGCGCTGGTTTTTTTTATTTGCTTTCATAGGTATGCTGGATTTGATTTGGTGTTTCAAACTAATTTAGGCAAAAAAAGAAGGGAAATGTGGGTGGCGGTAGCGTAATGATTAACGCACAATCGTGTAAAAAGTTACGGGGCAAAAAACGCGAAACCAGCAAGTAAAGTGCAGTATAGTTCTTTTTTAACTATGTTTTAAAGGTTTTATTTGATCTTAATGACCTTCAATTGTTTCACTTTGTTGAGTGAAATACTTACGACCCTTACCACATAGGTTCCGTTAGGTTGATTGGTCAAGTCGATCATTTCGCTGGTTGAGGTCGTTTTGCGGCTGTCAACCAATTTCCCATCTATATCAAAAATGAAGATCTCTGATCTCTCACTGTTCTCGATCTTGAAATTGAATAAACCAATACCCGGATTTGGGTAGGCAATTACATCAAATGTTTTTTCTGAAACGTTGTTCTCATGAACTTCGGTTTCATTTACCTCGTTGGTATCTCTGTTAAACGTATACATTTTCTCTTGGTCTAATATTGGGTTTTCATAGTAGCGGTCTATTTGACCTGCCACATGCTCTATAGGTGTTTCAATTATTGTGCCATGATCGTAATAGGCTCCAATTCCGCCCATTATGGTATAGTTCATTTCAGGTTTTACTATCGATAAGTTCACATCGCATTTAATGCGGTCTTTTTGTATTGGCAGATCACGTAAAATTTGTGTTGCATAATTTACCGAACTGTATTCGATATCTACTTTAAAATCCCAAATGGTATTTTCGGGAACGGTTATGAAATAACTGCCATTGGCAAAATTTTGTTTATAGGCAATTTCTTTTCCACCCGAGTACACGCGAATTTCAATTTGCGCGATGCCTTTTTTCTCGTCAATTGATTTTACCCAGCCGTGAATTACCGTTGTGTTTTTTTTAGGCGCTACACTTTTTTCAGGTGGGGGAGGATCCATAGTAACAACCTGGCCTACCATTTGCGCGTTTGCTTTTTTACCAATACCGATCATGGAAATAATGGCCGTCATAGCCAACCATTTTGAACGGAACCAGGAATTTTTTATGTGTAATTCGGCTGTGCTTTCTGCTGAGGATTGATACACATCGGTTTTTTTAAAGCGACCGCACACTTCACCCATGGCATTATCAAGAAAAAATTTTATTTCATCAGACTTTTTATTGGTGAAATCAACAACGGTTTTTTCGCAGGAAAGGCAATAGCGGCCGTTACCGTTTGGCAACATTTTTTTCCAGTCTTCGTGACAAGGTGTTGGAATGGATACTTTAAGATGGTTTTTCATTACCGGGTTTTTAATCAGTAACCCTGAACCCGGAAATGGTTCAAAATGGATGAGGCCAATCTCAAAAAATTCCGACAGCCTTTGTATCCTTGGCTACTTTACACGGCATGGCAAGTAAAAGTTTATGAAACTCTTGGTGTCCTTAGTGGTAAAAAGCTAAAAAGACATTTTTTGAGTTGGCTTAGTAAACTTTGATTATTTTCTTCTGCACCGACATGTTTGTAGAATCATTTATTACCCGAATAATATACGTTCCGTTGGGCTGATCACTTAAATCCAATATGTTTTTTGCCTCACGCGATGTGAACGACTGTATCATTTTGCCATTAAGATCAAACAATTGAATAGACGCTTGTGTTGCATTCAATACATCAACCGTAACAATGTTTGCGGTAGGATTCGGATACGCGTTTATTTGAAATTCGGCAGGATTTTCAAATTCAATTAGAATAGGATCAACCGCTGTTCTTGTACTGTCTTCATTATAATAAATGGGGTTTACATACGTAACATGCGTATACGCTACAGCACCCATGGTAACATAAGTCTGGCGTTCTTTTACTATTTCCACCGCTTGTATTTCGTAAGCTATATCGCCCATTGTATATTCAACCATTTCAACTTCTTCGTCTATTGGAACCATTTCAATATTTAACGCGATTTCTTCTTTATGTATTGGCAACTCGTTCAATACTTGCGCCACATAATCAACAGCATTATATTCCACATCAATTTTAAAATCAAAAATGGTATTCTCCGGGACATTTATAAAATACGTTCCGTTCACAAAACTTTTGGTAACGGCAATGACTTTTCCTCCCGAATAAACTTTAATTTCCACTTCGGCAATCCCCGTTTTTTTATCGCTGCGTTTTATTTCACCTTTTATAATGGTATGTCCTTTTTTGACTTCTAGTTGATTTGGATTGAATGGCATTTTTTCAGGAACAATGGGTGGTGGACAAGCCTCAGCCTTTTTACCAAAACCCAAAAACGCAAACACCGTTAACCAGGCAAACCACTTGGTTTTGATCTTACCTGTAAATGTTGAAACGTGTTGCGGAACATGAACCGTATTAATGTCTTTGGTATTAAATCGCCCACACACTTTACCCGTTGAATTTTGTAAAATGGTTGAGATCTCAACCGAGTTCTTGTTGGTAAAATCCACTACGGTTTTATCGCATACACCACAAAAGCGGCCTGCCGAACTATCGGCATTCTGAGGGTTCATTTCATTCCACTTTTCGTGGCAAGGTTCGGCAATGGTCAATTTAAACGGTGTCATATGTTGAGGTTTTAGTATCAGTAAACCAATAAACCAAAAAGGTTCAATGTGTTTTAAGATAGACGCAGAAAAGGATGAAATTCCACAGGCGCAAGGTTAAATAATCTTTAAGAGGACGTTTCTTTTGTGGTCAAGAAAGCATATAAAGAAGTGTACGACCCCTCCAGGGTCGGGATGAGATGCCTGATGATTTTTGTACAATGTATGACCCCTTCAGGGTCAGATTTTTTATGTAACCCGACTCTTAAAGATTCTGGATGAATTAAACTTTCCGGCTGTTCTTCATTTGACTTTATCCGGCAAGGTGCGTTGGCTTGTCCACGTAATGTGCGGAATTTTTTGTAGGGTCATTAGGTCTTTTGGCACCAAGAATTAGTCCAAAAAATTCGGATTACGTGGTGACTTTTTTGGTTACTTTTTGTGTGGCAGACAAAAAGTGACAAAAAGAAATATGCGAAGCTATACGGACTTTTTGATAAATGTTACAACGGATCAACATCCACAACAACCCGCACATTTTTATAATCTGAAAAAGACCTAAACTCATCAATGCTTTGCGCAATAAATTTTTTAAATTCACCAAACTCATCGGTCTTTTCAATTTTAATGATGATGTTCTCTAAATACATATTCATAATACGATTAATGACCGGCCGCTCGGGACCCAACAACCGTTTGCCCAATTTTTTTCGCAACACATCAGCCAAATATTTAGCCGCTTTATTCAGATGGTCTTCATCTTTATGACTTAATTCCAATTCAATTATGCGTGAGAAAGGCGGGTAAAAATATTTTTTTCGCTCAGGTAATTCTCCTGTATAAAACGCATCAAAATCATGTTTTTTTACAAGCTCTAAAACTGGATGTGTTGGGTCATTGGTTTGAATAATTACTTTTCCCAAATTCTTTTTTCTTCCCGCGCGCCCTGCAACCTGCGTAAATAACTGAAACGCTTTTTCAAAGGCCCTGAACTCGGGAAAACGTAAAATGGAATCGGCATAAGGTATAGCGACCAAACTCACATTGGAGAAATCAAGCCCTTTGGTGATCATTTGAGTGCCCACCAAAATATCCATTCGGCCTTGCTCAAACTCATCAATAATTTGTCTGTAACCATGTTTGGTGCGTGTGGTATCAAAATCCATGCGACCCACTTTTGCATTGGGAAAAAACAACTTCAACGTTTCCTCGATCTTTTCGGTTCCCAAGCCAACCATGCGTAATTTATTACTGCCACAATCGTTACAGCGTGTATTGGGTGCGTATTTTGAATTGCAATAATGACAAATTAATTGATGTAAATGTTTATGATAAGTTAAATTCACATTGCAGTTCGAGCATTTGGGCACCCAGCCGCAATCATCGCATATCCACAAAGGTGTATAACCCCTGCGGTTTTGGAAAATAATTATTTGTTGACGATCGGCCAGTGTTTTTTCTATGGCTTCGATGAGTAAGGGAGAAAAATCTTCGCGCAGACTTCTTTTCTTCTTTTCTTCTTTGAGATCGACAGTTACAATGGTTGGAAAATCATCTTTCGAGAAACGTTGTTTTATAGGAACATATCCGTACTTATCGTTAATAGCATTTGAGTAGGTCTCAACCGAAGGCGTTGCCGAACCAAGCAACACATTAGCTTTAAATTGTTTGGCCAGTACTATTGCTACATCGCGACCATTATAACGGGGCGAGGGATGCTGTTGCTTATAACTTTGTTCATGTTCTTCATCAACAATTACCAAACCCAGATCAGTAAACGGTAAAAACACGGCTGAACGTGCTCCGATAATTATTTTGTATCCGTCATTTGCTCCCGCCAATGTTTTCATCCAAACCTCCACACGTTCGTTGGGATTGAAACGTGAATGATAAACACCCACCACATTACCAAAAACATGATTTAAACGACTTACCATTTGCGCAGTAATAGCAATTTCGGGAAGCAAGAACAATACTTGTTTTCCCTTATCAATGGTTTCCTGAATAAGCCTGAAATAGATCTCGGTCTTACCCGATGCAGTTACTCCATGCAATAAGCAAATGGCATGTTTTTTAAACTCTTCTTGAACTTTTGTCAATGCATTTGTTTGAATTTCGTTAAGCGGACTAAACTCATGCACTTTTCCGTCATAGGAAACACTGCGGTCGATGCGCACTTTGTGCAAGACAAGAATTTCTTTTTTAATGAGTGCGTTAATTCCTGTATCATCATCACCCAATAAATGTGCAACATTTTCTTTTTTAACGGAACCAAATCGCTCCTGGTTCATTTGACAGGTTTTTAAATATGCCATAAGTGCGTCCACTTGTTTAGGCGCGCGTTTTTCCAATAGTGTAAGTACCGGATTTAATTTTTCATCACTGGCGTAAATAGGATTTAACTCAACATAAGTTGACCATTTGGGTTTATAAC
>JAYUZA010000066.1:0-2940 GCA_043752145.1 Flavobacteriales bacterium | reverse complement strand
CTGTTTCACATGCATTAAATCCATACAAGGTATCTTTATATGCAACTGTAATATAACTGTCCATACCATCATTCAGGACCAAAGTTCCTTTCCATGTTTCGGCAAGATCACGATAGATGATAATTAAAGTTGCTCCATCTGTTTCGGCTACTGAATTTCCAAGAATGTTATTTATTGTATAGGTTCCGTTTCCTGTAATAGCTGTAGTAACATCAGCCCTGAAACCGCGGGTTCCTGTATCGAACCAGCATTTAGGACCGTCTCCACCAATGATCGTTCCGGGATAATCGGCTGTGGTACCAAGCGGATTTGTAAGATTCAAGGTTGGTGTAGTTGAAGAAGCTGCCGACCAACCTACGATCCAATAAATAAAGGCTTTATCAACCACGTAAGAAGCCGGAATTCCTGTAATAGGCAAAGGACACGGAAATCCTACACCGGGGTCAGGGGTATAACGATCGGTGATCATTTGGGATGATTGCACATAATCCAATCCGCAAAGTGTTTTATTATATGTTTGTCCTAAAAAACCGTCACCATCTCTTGTTGTGGGAAGCGGAACTGAAATATCACCCTTAATATCAGGATTTGGCTTACCGTCAGCCTGTGAAAAAGCGTTCGAAGAAAACAATGCAAAAGCTAATAAAACAGAGATGATTGTTTTCATAAAGATTGTATCTTTCAACCAAAAATAAGCAAAAAAACTTACAAATCTATTTTATGCAGCAGTATTTAGGAACCATTGGTAAAATGAAAACGCAATTGAGTGATACTGTTCATTATTCGTTGGTGATGGGTGATGATAAAGTGAGTATGAACGAACTTATGGACCGGCCGATAAGGCTAATTCATACAGGACGTATTTTTTGTGTTTGTTGTAGCAAACAAACAAAGAAATCGTTTGGTCAGGGATTTTGCTACCCTTGTTTTATAAATTCACCCGACAATTCGGAATGTATTATTAAACCCGAATTATGCAAAGCGCATCTAGGTGAGGGTCGCGATGTGGAATGGGAAAAAAATCATCATATGCAAACGCATTATGTTTACCTGGCTTTGTCAAACGAAGTAAAGGTTGGTGTAACGCGCGATACTCAAATCCCAACCCGATGGATCGATCAGGGTGCAAGTGCCGCTGTTATAATTGCGGAAGTGCCATACCGTTATTTGGCCGGTGTTATTGAGATTGAATTAAAAAAGCATATGACCGACAAAACAAATTGGCAGCGTATGTTAAAAAATGAGATCGCACAGGGTGTTTCTTTGCTCGAAAAAAGGCTTGCGGCAATAGAATTGCTTCCCGATGATCTGAAAAAACATACCGTTGGTTCATTTGATGTAGTTGAAATAAATTATCCGGTACTCGAATTTCCACAAAAGGTGATTTCCCAAAACTTTGATAAAACGCCCGAGATCACAGGGGTTTTGAAGGGAATTAAAGGTCAGTACCTCCTTTTTGACGGTGGCAGGGTTATCAATATTCGCAACGCCAGCGGATATGAGGTAAAACTTGAATGGGATTAATTGCGTAATACAATTGATTAATTCTTGTTAATTTTAACCAAGTGAGGAAGATTATTTTCATAGGTATTTTATTAAGCAATGTTTGTTTCGCGCAACGTGCCGAGAACGATAACGAACAATTGTTAACGGCCGGTTTTCAATTGCGACCTATTGTTGCCAGTAAATTTTTGGGTGCCGGTGAAGTTACAGGTACCGACCGTACTTTTACTGCAGGTATAAAACCAACCTTGGGTTATACGTTTGGAATGGTTATTAGACGCGGGCTCACCAAAAAAATTTCCATTGAAACAGGGATCAATTATGTTCGCAGAAATTTTGAATTAAAATGCATTGATGATAGTTTGAAATTTACAGATATTTCGGGTTTTGGAATGGTTAGTTATGAAATTCCCGTTCAATGTCTTATTTACGTGCGATTGGGAAAGCAATTTTACATGAATAATTCATTGGGAATTTCCGTTAATTGGTTAGCCAGTTCGGTTGCAAGTTTTGGCGAAAATCGTTTGATAAAACAACAAAGTTTTGTGAATAGGGTGATAGCAAATCCGGCAGTATTAGCAAATATTGGTTTTGAATACCGAACCAAAAAAGCTGGATTCTTTTATTTAGGAAGTTCACTGCACCGACCTTTTTACAATATTGCCCATACATATGTAACCTATGACCTGGGAAGTAAAAAGTATGACACTACGCTTAAAATGAGCGGAGCATTTTTAACCCTTGACTTTCGTTATTTCTTTCATTCGCAACCCATCAAGAAGAAGGTGCATACGGAGAAGAAGAAAAAGAAAACTTAGACGTCAGATTTCGGACATCGGAGATCAGACAAGAAGCGGGACAGCCTTTGATTAGATTTTCTTTCAAACATTTCAGCAATACAATCAAAATTTTCTTATTTCACGACATACAAAACGATAAATATTCGGATGTCTAGCATCTGATGTCTGATGTCTCAAGTCCGATGTCTCAAGTCCGATGTCTACTCCCTATTCCTATTCAACAACGAAACATAATACAACAACGTGGCAATTGATCCGATGGCAGCAACCACATACGTTAAAGCAGCCCATTTAAGTGCGTCTTTTGCGTTTTCGTGTTCGCGTTGTGTAACAATTCCACTTGAGGTCATCCAGTTCAACGCTCTTTTGCTCGCATCAAATTCGACCGGCAATGTTACCAAAGTAAAAAGTGTAAAGAACGAATAACATCCTATGATGATATACAATAAAGTATTAATTGGAAAACTATTGTACAGGAAGGCACCTCCAAAAATGGCCGCCATCAAAATAAAATTCAGGATGGTACCGCTCACTTGTTGTATAGGAACTAAAGCCGAACGTAATTTTAACATCGAATAAGCATTGGCATGTTGTACAGCATGTCCACATTCATGTGCCGCAACGGCAGCAGCGGCCG
>JAYUZA010000065.1:0-7556 GCA_043752145.1 Flavobacteriales bacterium | reverse complement strand
TCGCCCTTTTGAACGAATTGATACAACTTTAGTGTATCGTTTTCCAGTTGAAAAATATCACCGGTCGCTGTATTGTACATACATGCGAAAGTTGTTTTTTTATCCTTATCGGCTTGTTTCAACTGTTCGGGCATAATTCTGTCATCGTTCCAATGCCAGATGTCCAATACATATTTTTCATCCTCCAACAAAGTGTCCTTTGGTTCCTTTTTGGGAATAGGAGCAATACCAAAAAACAATTTATTACCGCTGGGTGAAAAATTGATCTTTCCGTTTTCACTTACAGCCAAACCTTTTGTGATCTTTTTATTGGTGGTATCAACAATTAGTTTTGCGTTTGTTTCGACAGCACCTTTTAAAACCAATGAATATAATTTATTTGTTTTGGCCGTATCGGTTGTGGCCAAAAAAGCCAGTTGATTCCCCTTTTCATCCCATGCAAGCGATTTTGACCATCCGTTATTTTCAAACACTTTTGCCGGACTGAATTTCGCGTCTTTTCCTTCGCTATAATTGAATGCGTAAACAAAAGAAGAATCGTTCTTTCCTTTTTGTTGAACAACGTATGCAGCCGATCTGGCTCTTGATGCAAGTGTATACTCACTAACGTTGGTAACCCGTTTTTGAACACCGGTTAGTGGCGACCATAGCACCAGCGTAGTTCCTTCTGATTTAACTTCAACAGGTGGATGCTTTTTATTCTTCCTTATCTGACGTCTTGATAATTTTACCACCGATTTTTTTTCCTTGTTCAAATGAGCAAGAATATATTCGCTGAAATCATTAACGCTAAATGATTTTACGTTCGGAAGTTTGGTTATTTTTTTTGTTGCAAGATCTAAAACCGCCAAGGTATCTTTAGGCATATCATCGGCTTTTTTCTTATCCAATTTAGCTTTACGTGTTATTTTGTATGGTGGAATAATTTTAAAAACCAAATACCCTGAACCCGAATACAAAAAGTTAGCGCTTTTACCTCTGGCAAAACTATCAACGGCCTGCGTGGTGCTATTGTATAAAAAAAGTTTTCCATCACCAACCTGCGGGTTAACTTCATAAGCAACCCAAACTCCGTCATTGGAAATAACCTGACCTAAAACCGACTTCCAGGAGTCATAGGTTGTATGATCAATAATTTTTTTACCCGTTTTTACCGTGTCTTTTCGAAGCGTATCCTGGCTAAACCCGCTAATAGCAAGCATTCCAAAGGAAAACAGAAGTATTTTTTTCATGAAACCCATATTATTCAGTATAACCTTATAATTTTAAGCAAAATAGTAAAAATTGACAACACTAAAGCTTCTCTTTTTCTTTATTCTTTCAGGTCTTTTACTGGGAATCAGTTTCCCACATGTAGGCGGTTTAACATTCATGGTATTTTTTGCATTGATTCCCATGTTGATTGCCGAAAATTATATGTTCCAAAAACGGCTCAGGGCACGTAAAGTATTTTGGTTTGGGTTTCTGGGGTTTTTGGTCTTTAATTTAAATGTTGGCTGGTGGCTCATGAATGCCTCGTTTGGCGCAATGGTCATGGCTGTTTGTGTTAATGCCTTGTACATGGCCTTTTTCTTTTGGTTATTTCATTTGGTGCACAGGCGTTACGGAAATTACTGGGGTTATACGGCTTTGGTTTTTTTATGGCTTACATATGAATATTGCCAAAATTTTTGGGAGGTTTCATTTACCTGGGCAAATTTTGGTTATGCCTTTGCTTCAAAACACATGTGGGTGCAATGGTATGAATACACTGGAATTGGAGGCGGAACCTTGTGGGTTTTATTGGTTAACCTTATCGGTTTTCAGGCCGTTAACGCCATTTACTACAAACAAATTCAGGCCAAAAAATTATTGGGTGTACTTTGTACATGGCTAACGTTGATAGCACTTCCGCTAATTTGTTCATTTGTGATCTATTCAAATTACACCGAGAAAAAAGATCCAATTGATGTAGTTGTTGTACAACCAAACATAGATCCTTACGGTGATAAATTCCAGAACATGACCGGTGAAGAGCAAATGACCATATTTTTGCGCGAAGCTTTTATGGTAAGTGATTCAACAGTTGATTTTATTGTTGGCCCCGAAACGGCTTTACCATATTCGATCCATGAAAAGGAATTATTGGAATCGGGTGAAGTTGAATTGTTGCAGCGTGTACTTGCAAAACTAAATACTACCGATATTGTTATTGGTATGAGCAGCCATAATTTTTATAGTAAACAGGAAACAAAGCCTGAAAACGCACGCATCTTTCCTGATGGTACAGGTGTTGAAATGTACAATTCGGCACTTTTTTTAAATTCAAACAAAAGTTATTCCATTTATCATAAAACACAATTGATGTTGGGTGTTGAAAAAATTCCGTTTGCAAAATTTTTACCCTTTCTTGAAAATTTAGCCATGGATATGGGTGGTACCGTTGGATCGTTGGGGACAGAAAAAGAACCTAAAATTTTTACAAGTAAAAACAACAGAGCAAAAATAGCACCTTCAATTTGCCTTGAAAGTGTATACATTGAATTTGTGTCAACTTTTGTAAATGCCGGAGCCAACGTAATATTTATTATTACCAACGATGGATGGTGGGGCGATACACCGGGCTATATGCAGCATTTTGAATATGCGCGATTGATGGCAATTAGTTTGCGTAGAAGCATTGCGCAAAGCGCCAATACAGGCACCAGCGGTTTTATTGATCAGCGTGGTGATGTCATTCAACATTCAAACTGGTGGCAACGATGTGCCCTGCGTAAACAAATAAATTTGAACCACGAATTGACTTTTTACGCAAAACATGCCGATTTGATTTACAGACTAAGCGTATATTTCTCAATTGGCTTTGTGCTTCTTTATTTATACGCCTATATTTTTGGTAAGAATTTTGTTAATCAAAAAGAAGTTTGATACTATTTTTTCTTTTTGTTTGAATAACGATCCATAAAGAACCAGCGCAACCCAATATCAACAGCCCAAATTGTATGATCATAAATTGAATTGGCCGCTCCTCCGGCAATTGAAGCCTCGGTTGTTAAACAAAGATCAGGCTTTATCTTAAATTGAATTCCCGAAGTAAGCCGCATGTGTAATCCTTTATCCTTGTTCAAGCCAGGGGTAAAAATATCACCGCCAATGTATATTTTATTGATAGAATCGCCTGCAGCGATGTTAAGGTTGATACTACTCATACCACACTCGAACATTACGTAGGGACGCGTTTTACTGTATGTTTTTGCTGCCGTAAGAGCGATGCTGGCACCAATAATATTTTCACGATAGGTCACTTTCATATTTGTTGAATACCTATCATAATAGTAATATGAACTGGAAGAAGGAACCTCATATTGTGCGTTCACTACTGTGTTTTTTGGCAAAATACTGCGATAAAAAATTCGTCCCCACCAACGTGTGCTCTGATAACTTAATTCGGTCGAAATTGAAAAGGCGTTTTGTTTTATGGTAGGACTTTGACGCATGTGTTGCGACCCGAAAAAGATACCTGTCGCTAATTGCGACCGTACAAGACCCGGCATGAGTAAAACAATTATCAGTACAAGAGTTCTCATCAATAATCAACTTTTAAAGACACAAACGAACTCCCAGATCAACGCTGTATGACCTTGCATTAACACCACCCTTTGTACTTAAAATGTAATTTACACTTGCTTCATTAAAAATTGTCAGGTTTTTAATTACATGGAATTGAAATCCTGCTCCCAACCTGAATTGGGGGAACGAGGTTTCCACTTTTCTTTTGTTCAATGCCTTGCCATTGATCGTGTATCCCAAATTATCGGTATAAATATCTTTTTCGGTTGGTGTGTCGGTCCAAACACGACTTGTAACCTGCATAAAATCCATCATTAAAAAGGGTTTGGTTTTACTTGCGGTTGCGGGTAAAGAAAAACCAAAACCAAAGCCCATGGCCGTTTCGGTATACTTCAACTCAAGCGACTCAATAAAGTCACGGTCAATATCACCGTTACTATTCGTAAATTGAGTGTAACCACTTGTTGTAAATTTTTTAGGTAAACTTTGGCGAAAACAAATACGCATATACCATTTATTACCGTATAAACGCCCCGAAACCATAGTACCGAAAGCGTTAAACTTATCAGCGTTAAAAGTCGTGATCCTTTGCGAAGTAAGTCCTGCATCAATCCCTAATTGGGCTTTACTTCCAAATGCAGTAAAAATTAAAACTATTGTTATATAAAAAAATTTCATACTCATTAAATAATTTACCATAAGTAATACCTAATACCTAATTCAACTCCCATTGAAAAACCATACAAACGCCCCTCAACATCCATGTTCAGAGAAGCCTCATTAAAAAAAGTAAAATTCTTTTTTAAGTCGATCTGAATACCCGCTCCTAATCTGAATTGCTCAACATCCATCTTAATATTTTTTCCGCTGATGGTATTATCATTCCTCCAACTTGTACCGGGGTCAAAAACAGCCATAACATTTGACGGACTTTCATCAACTTTAAAAATACGCGATGTTTGATAAAACTCCATCATTAAATAAGGTCTGGCTTTACTCTTAGTTTTATAATAATTAAAGCCAACACCAACACCAAAACTTTTTTCATTATAAACTGAACCAGTTATAGCAGGATTTGAATCGTAATAACCATTTACGTTAAGGGTTCGGGTATATCCGGCAATATTGAAAGATCGCGGAATACTCAGTTTGGTGCATAATTTTAAAAAAACACGTGGAGCCTGGAATCTTACCGAGAAAGAAGTTGAAAATATCTGTAGCACGCCATTATAATATGTTCTTGCCGACTGTGATCCAATTCCAGCATCCAAAGCAAACTGCGCATTACCTGAAAAAACAGATACAAAAAGCGTTAGTGCAATTAATACTTTTTTCATTTAGTTAGCAAATATCGTATACCCAGATCAATTGCGAAAATTGCCGTATAAAAACCGTACTCATTGTTTATACCAATGAAAGCCTCGTTGAAAAACACCCATTTGTTTTGGATCTGGAACTGAATTCCTGCGCCAAATCGCACCTGGTTTATTTTCAGTTCAATTGTTCTGCCGCTTACTTTGTAAATCCCATTCAAGGAATTTTCTAGTTCCATATCGGCCGATGTTTCATCAAACGTGAGTTTAGAAGCTACCCTATAATACTCAAACATCAAATACGGTCTTGTTTTACTATCAGTTTCCACAAAGGTATAACCTGTTCCAAAGCCAAATCCCTTCTCGGTCAATTTTGCACCTATTTTTCCTTTGGTAAAGGTTGTATTTCCAAAACTGTCTTCCTTTCTTATCGTTCCTCTAAGCTCAACGTTGGTTGGTAATCCTTGTCTTAATCCCACTTTGACCATGAACCTTGGGCCTGTATATTTAAGCGATGGGGAAATACTGAAATATTGAAGTTTGGTCCTACTACTCTTTGGTTGAAATGTAGATTGCGAACCTAATGCAAGATCGGCCGATAACTGCGCATTGGTATTTAAAAATACCATGAAGGATAAAATCAGTATTAGCGAAATTTTACCCATTCCTATTTTTTTATAAAGCTTGAAAAATAATCGGCTGGCGTTTTAAACTTACTATTCTCAATAACCTTGTAATCTTCCACTACGATTCTGCTCGTATTGGTGTCAATAAAAATTACAGCACAGCGTTGCTTAAGTTCTTTAGTGGCAATATAGATCAATGCGGCAGGTAACAGTGGAAAAGCGATGATGCCACATAAAATGGCCTGCCCTATATTTGAGCGGCTTTCTTTTGACTTTGATAATTTTGTAAGAATAATATGCGAATAATCTTTGTTCTTGTTGACCTCTTGCATTTGACCAAAGGAAAGCGGAAAATACTTTCCTTCTTTGCTTAAAACCTCATCAACATAATTCATTACTTTACAATAATTGTTGTATTGCTCAACACCTGAAAGATCAAGATTCTCGAAAGACATTGCATCAGCACTTGCCGGTGATGCTGAAAACATTGCAGCAGCATCGTTTGAGAACTGCGCCTGCCCGTCATATAAATTTAGGATATCCGTATAACTTTTAATACGGGCACCAAAAATGGGGCAAAACACCAAAACTTTTTTTGCCTCAACCGATGCCGTGTTAATTTCAACTTTTTTATTGCCAAACGTCACAACATTATTACTTTCGGTCTTCACCGTCTTGTTTTTAAAATAAAGGTCTTCCTCTATTGTATATATCTTAACGAAATCAGGATCATTGATCAGGTTCTTGAACAAGCGAATATGGAATTTAACTCCTGGCTCGGCTGTAGTTGTATCCACGGTTAAAGCGACCTCATTTTTTCGCTGTCTTATTTTGGCGTATTTTGAATCGTTGTCCTCACTGGTTGTGTCAACCGCAACATCCTTGGTAGTATCACCTACAAGCACTGGTTTTTTTGCAATAACAAAGTATGACCTTATATCCGATAGCGTTATTGCGTGCTCCTTAAGTATACCCTTAATAAGCTCGGAA
The DNA here is from genome assembly GCA_043752145.1 of Flavobacteriales bacterium. GTDB lineage: Bacteria > Bacteroidota > Bacteroidia > Flavobacteriales_D > UBA2798 > DASPJQ01. The sequence goes on along the minus strand of JAYUZA010000065.1, from coordinate 1,078 downwards.
GATAGTCGATTATGAAGCTGATCCTTAGTTGCTTCATATACTTTATAATTCTGATACAAGGCTAAAAATGAAGCCTGCTCGTTTGACAATTCCTTGAAAAAATGATACGCCTTTTCAATTTCCCCTTCTGAGTAATCATCTTTATCATTATTGGTGAAAAAAGCACCGTACTGTTTTTGCATCGCTATTTCATAAAATCCTTTTGCGATCAACGACTGATTTAAACCATCCTTCTTATCCTTTACTAAAACATATGAATTGTAAAATCCCATAATAGCATTTTCGTCACGCAACAACTCTTCACAAACTTCCCTTCTTGAAATATCGCGCACGGCAAGAAACTCCTTTTTGCCAACAATGTAAACCGCTCCGTTATTGTTTCCCGATTTATTCATTAAGTGATCCAATGATTTTCTTCTTTTGGCTATATTGGGATGAGTACTTCTTTCATCCTCGGTTTTATCAGAATCAAAATTTATTTCATGCACTTTATCCAGAATGGCGCTTTTAGGAATGTTAACCGAATCGGCAAATAAGAAATAAGGGTCGAAAGGAATTTCATTAAAGGGTAAATAAGAATATTGCAAAACATCCATAGCTCCCAAACAAGATGAACTTTGATACGGTGAGCTTTTCATGATCGCAAAACCCAGTGAGTCGGCTTCGAACTCAAGCTCCCTTGAGAATGCGTATTTTAAAAGCTCTTCAGCTTCATCATTTATGGAAGTGCTGCCCGTTGTTTTATTAACCGAATTATTTGCTTTAATAATGCTGTTAACATGATGACCAAGTTTATAATGACTTACCTCATGGGCAAGAATATAGGCTAATTGAGCCTCGTTCTCAAGCTGTGCCAACAAACCCAAGGTTATAAAAACCTCGCCCGAAACAAAAGTAAATGCGTTTACCTGAGTTGATTTAATTACATACAGATCTATTTTGTCATTTAAACCGGGGTCATTTAACAGAACTTTAGATAATACTTTTTCAAGATAGGCTGAAAGCTGATCATTAAAAATGAGCTTACCTGATTTAAACATTATCTGCAGCTCATAAATAGATCCGGCAAAAAAATTAT
>JAYUZA010000064.1:0-2941 GCA_043752145.1 Flavobacteriales bacterium | reverse complement strand
GTTGCATTAATAACTTTAAAATGAATTTACTGGTTTTAACGGGACGAATATTGTACTCACTTATTTTTATTATAAGCGGATTCGGTCATTTAGTATCCGGTTCAAATGCGCATGCCGAAGAAAATGGCGTGCCAATGGCAGCATTTCTGGTACCCGCTTCAGGCTTCCTTGCTATGGTTAGCGGTTTAAGCATACTTATAGGTTATAAAACCAAATTAGGTGCTTTCGGAATACTTTTGTTCCTAATTCCTGTAACATTAGTGATGCATAATTTTTGGACGATAGAAGATCCAATGCAATACATGATGCAGAAGATCATGTTTATGAAAAACGTTACCATGATGGGTGCCGCATTGTTGATTATGCATTTTGGAGCGGGTCCAATGAGTATTGATAACAGAAATTTATCATAAAAAATAATCTCCTTTTATGATCACCTTGGTTTACATTGGTAATAAGGGTTGTAGCCAATAAGTTTATTTAAAACAACAAACGTTAAGATCCTAGCACACTTGCCAAAAATTAATGATATTTGAATACGGCCTTTAAACTAAGCCTTTCCAATATATGAGTAGTTTTCTCTTTACAAGTTATCAGGACGAAGAAAAATCTCCATTTGAAAAGCTATTCAAAATATTTACTCAATTGCTATCGCACACATCAGGTGATGTTCAAGAAGCGCTGGACTGGATGGAGGAACTTGACAAAGAATATAACCTAACCACACCCGAATACACCCTGAACGATTTCATCAATGATCTTAAGAAAAAAGGTTATTTGCGTGAAGAAGTTGAAGGTACTGGTGGATTTGCCATTACCTCAAAAATGGAACAAAAAATGCGCGAAAGCGCGTTGGAACGTATATTCGGCAAACTCAAAAAAACAAACAAAGGCAATCACACAACCAAACACAAAGGTCAGGGCGATGAATTAAGCGATGAAATTCGGCCGTTCCAATTTGGCGATACACCCGAACAAATTTCTTTTTTAGAATCGTTTAAAAATGCGCAGGTCAATCACGGTTTGCAAAGTTTTAGCATGAACGAAGGCGATTTGCAGGTACGAGAACGCGAACACATGGCGCAAACAAGCACCGTTTTAATGATCGACATTAGTCATTCAATGATATTGTATGGTGAGGACAGAATTACTCCGGCAAAAAATGTAGCAATGGCTCTGGCCGAAATGATCCGTAAAAAATATAAAAAAGACACCTTGGATATTATTGTCTTTGGTGACGATGCGTGGCAAATTGAATTAAAAGACCTTCCGTATTTAACCGTTGGGCCTTATCACACCAATACAGTGGCGGGATTGGAATTGGCTATGGATATTTTACGCAAAAAACGCAATTCCAACAAACAAATTTTCATGATAACCGATGGCAAACCCAGTTGTTTGAAAGAAAAAGGCGGTTATTATAAAAACAGTTTTGGCTTAGACCGTAAAATTGTGAGCAAATGCTTAACACTGGCCGCATCGTGCAGGCGATTAAAAATACCTATCACAACATTTATGGTGGCCAGTGACCCGTATTTACAAAATTTTATTGATGAATTTACCAACGCAAATCAAGGCAAAGCATTTTACTCGGGATTAAACGGATTGGGCGATGCTATATTTGAAGATTACGAAAAAAACAGAAGACGAAAAATTTAGAAACAGAACGCAGATTATTATGATAATGTATGATAATGTATGATAAAACATGTATCAGTCGGCAATAAAAAACTTTGTGCACTTTGCGTAATAACTTTGCGCTCTTTGCGGTTAAAAAAATAAAATTATGAAAGCAACAACACTAGGTGAATTAAAAAAATCGGGTTACGCAAGCAAAACCATTAAAGATGAATTACGCGATAATCTTATTGACCATATAAAAAATAATAAACCTGTATTTACCGGAATATTCGGGTATGAAAACACGGTTTTACCCGATTTGCAGCGCGCTATTTTAAGTAAACATCATATTAATCTTTTAGGACTGCGTGGACAAGCAAAAACACGTCTGGCACGCCAAATGGTGCAATTGTTGGATGAATTTATTCCCGTTGTTGAAGGAAGTGAATTGAACGATGACCCTTTAAATCCAATTAGCACGTATGCCAAAAATAAAATTGCTGAATTGGGTGATGCAACTCCCATTACATGGTTGCACCGCGATGACCGATATGCCGAAAAGCTAGCTACACCCGATGTTTCGGTTGCCGATCTAATTGGTGATGTTGACCCTATTAAAGCAGCTAACTTACGCTTAAGCTATGCCGATGAAAGAGTAATACATTATGGAATTATTCCTCGCAGCAATCGTTGTATTTTTGTTATAAACGAATTACCCGATCTGCAAGCAAGAATACAAGTTGCACTTTTCAATATTTTACAGGAAGGGGATATACAAATACGTGGATTTAAAATTCGTATTTCCTTAGACATTGAATTTATTTTTACGGCCAATCCCGAAGATTATACAAATCGCGGAAGTATTGTAACACCATTAAAAGATCGTATTGGAAGTCAAATATTGACGCATTATCTAAAAACAACCGACTTATCAATGCAAATTACCAAGCAGGAAGCAAAATTAAGTAATTCACAAAAAGCAAACATAACCATTAACGATTTATTGATACGCATTATTGAGCAAGTAGCGGTTGAAGCCCGCGAAAGTGAATTTGTAGATTCAAAAAGCGGAGTTTCGGCACGTTTAACCATTTCGGCTTACGAAAATTTAGCCAGTGCTATTGAATTGCGTTTACTACAAGCGGGTGAAACAAAAGGCGCAGGACGAATTGCCGATCTTGCCGGAATTTTACCGGCCATTAATGGAAAAATTGAATTGGTTTATGAAGGTGAACAGGAAGGACCTTTTCAGGTTTCTTTTAATTTATTGGAGAAATCTATCCGTACACAATTCAAACAATATTTTCCGGACCCGGATACA